>JADLDG010000061.1 GCA_020846775.1 Nitrospirota bacterium | reverse complement strand
GGTGCACTATCTTCCCTGAAAAAGTGCTTACGATAATATTCAAGACCACGGCGCAGATGCGGCTCAAATTCAGAGGTCCCGGCGTTTTCGCCAATTGACCTTAAAGCGCATAGGTTATAACCCGTATGGAAATTATCCACCCAGCGTTGTTTGGACAGCTCGCCATAGTCCCACGAGCCATCATCGTGCTGCTTTGCAGCAGAGTATCGAGCTACCTTTAGTGCCGGTTCGAGGAATTTCTTCTCACCGGTATGTTTAAATATCCTGCAAAAAAGTGCAGCTCCCAGAAAATTAGCATTATGGACACGGGACCGCACCTCTGGTAGGGGATAGCTGAAACCTGCTATTGAGCTGTCTTCCGACCAAAATAGATCATTGTGGATATATTCAGCGGCGCTGACGGCCATATTAAGAAAGCGCAATTCCTGCTTATTTTCGTATGCATCCAGCAAGGCGTTAGCCGCAAAGACCGTACAGACCAGGTTCGGCGCACCCTTAGGCACCAGCATTGTCCTTCCCTGCCAGGGGAAACTATATCCCCAGCACCAGTATGGAGTATCTTGTGAGCGGAGGTTAACCAACTGATTGACTAAAATCCCGACGAGATCATCCTGCCTCAGCAGCCCGCGCTTCGAAAGCTTGATGAATGCCATAAGAAACAAAGCTATTGCCTTGGGATTTTGCTCTTTGGAAATAAGCATAAGCGGCCTGATATTGACAGGAAGCCTCTTTATGATTTGTGTTACTGCTATCCTGCAGATTCTGCTTTTTGAGAATGGTGTATGGGCAAACAGACGGCTGTTCAGGGCATCATATGGGTCGAAACCGGACCAGTTATTTTTTTTGCAATACTCAAACAATGAGAGTGCTGCTCCTTCAATTCTGTTTGAGATGTCAGTATTTATTTTCATTAGAGTGTTCGCAAAATATCCACGATTCGTCCCGCTGTTTTACCGTCCCACAGCTCGATGGTGTTTCTCTTCTGAATTCTTCCTTGAATAATCTCATCCGTTTTCCTTTTTAGGTCACTCAATTCGCACAATTGATTCGAGCCGTCAGTAATAGTGACCGGTCGCTCGGTGTTTTTCCTGAGCGTCAGGCAGGGAATACCGAGATAGCTTGTTTCCTCCTGAAGCCCGCCGGAGTCTGTTATAACAAAGCGACAATTAAAGACCAAATTCATAAAACGAACATAATTAAGGGGTTCCGGCAGAAACAATTTATCAGACTGTTCCAGACCTGACAGCAAATTGTTTTCCTCTATCTTTTTTCGGGTTCTCGGATGGATCGGGAAAATAAGTGGTACCTTTTCAGCAATGTCCCTGAGGATATTGCATATGTCTCTCAGGATAATCGGATCATCCACATTCGAAGGCCGATGCATCGTAACGATCCCATATTCGCCCGCTTTCACATTGAAGGTACTGTACGTATCCTGTTCTTCAATCTTCCTCCTCAGCATTTCAAGGGAATCTATCATGATATTCCCCACCAGATGGATCTTATCAGGGGATATCCCTTCCCTGATCAAATTTTCCGAACCATCTCTCGATGGTGTCCAGAGCATATCCGCAAGGACATCGGTGACCAGCCTGTTGATCTCCTCAGGCATGGTCCTGTCAAAAGACCGCAATCCAGCCTCAAGATGAGCCACTTTGATCCCAAGTTTGGATGCAGCAATGGTTGCAGCCATGGTTGAGTTGACATCACCTACCACAACAACCAGATCAGGCCTCTTCTCCTGAAGTACTTTTTCATAGGAGATCATGACACGACCTGTCTGTTCAGCATGGGTGCCGCTTTTCACGTCAAGATTGATGTCGGGATTCGGCAGACCAAGGTCCTCGAAAAAGGCATCGGACATATTGATATCGTAATGCTGTCCGGTATGGACAATCACCGGGACAGCCCAGGGCTCTCTCTTGAGGGCATGGTACAGCGGTGCAATTTTCATGAAATTTGGCCTGGCGGCACAGACGAGATGGATTAACATTGCGATATCACCTGCTATTGGTTTTTTGTTCTGGTCTCATATTTTCACGTTTTATATAAGACGATTCCTGAATCAGTTTAATCAAATCAGATCTTTTCAATCACTTTTTCTATTGCTGCCACAATTTGCTTAAGAGCTATTCCATCACCTAAGCCGGCTTCCTTCCCCTTAGACCGCCTGACAGGCCTGATCTTCGACCTCACATCTTCAACAGTCTCGATAAGTGTGAGGCGTCCTTTGTCAGACAGATATCTGTCAACTGCCCCGATCTTTCCCCGAAAGATGCTATATACAGGAACACCCAATGCTGCAGCCTCCCTGTTCATGGTTCCACCGCCGCTTATCACAAAATCGGAATACCATATCAGATCAAGACCGTTCAGGGCCTGGTTAGGGACAATTATCTTTCGGTCATCACACATCCTGGGCCAGGTTTTGTAGACAAACTCCCTCTGTGTCTTCTCATTTCTTGGCAAAATGACCATTCGGACATCGGGAATGCTGCCCAAAAATTCGACAACTTCAAAAAAAAGTTTTTCACTCTCCGGATTATGGTAGTGCGCCTCCGTAGCGGGCGGACGTATAGTTACTACCATATCGTCCTCTTTGAGACCCAGTTTCTTCAAAAACGATGCGTCAGGCCTGAACGAACTGACATAAACATCCTCCTTTATACCACTGTACCCATGTACACCCATCTTGGATTTGTTTCCGTTATCAGCTCCATTTATCACTTCCGGGGCAATGCCCATGACTGGTTTAATGAACGGTATGCTTTTTGAATATTCATAGTCAAAAAGGAGAACTGTTGGTATGCGAAGTAAAGAAGATAAAATGATCAGAGAACGTGATCCGTGTGATAAGGATATATACGGTTTTTCTCTTAGCACTATCGGTGCAAGTTGCATGCTCCGCCATAGTGTACCCAGAACCTTAAGCAGCTTATTTGCACCGTAATGTTTCCCTATCCTTCTGTGGCTCAACTTATAATAATCAGCAAGGCTGCATACCTGAAAGCAATCGCGTGTCGTAAGGAAAACTGAGTGTCCTCTTTTCTCCAGCTCCTTCATAATAGGGATGAAGAAGGGTACATGCGGAGAATTGTCCAGATCTATCCAGATTTTCTTATTTTTTTCGACTGGTGTGTTCATGATTTTTTTTGGTTATATTCTGGCTTGGATATTATAAACAGCCACTCATCCCACTTTATCGGTATGCCAAACCTAAGTTTGCGGAGAGTCCTCATAAGCTGCCTTCCCTTCTTCATCCCGAAAAGCTTGCACATAAGACCTTCTTTCATGTTTAGCTTCGGCGGCATCAATTCTCCACCCAACTCGTGGGCAAGTACTCTTATCTTATCAAGCAGCTCGACCTCGTCGGTGATAAAGTAAAAATACGATAGATAACTTTGCAGATAGATTAAACTTGCACTTCTGGTTCTTTCGCTTTCTTCCAGAGATCTGAGATGCCCTATGCTGAGATTTATTGCCAAGAGCAAAGACTCACGAGACTTATTAGTATATGTCCTGCTCAATTGGGAGAAACCCGACTGGCGGTAATAAGACCTTGCATTTGGGACAAATTTAACCCTTTCGCTTGCGGCTACCACCCTGCATATATATTCCCCATCGTCTACTCCGGAAATGGACAATCTTTCATCCCATGGTCCGGCCATTTCTGTCAGGCGTCTGCTAACCAGCCAGACTGCCGGATTCATCCACACATTATCCATGAATTTCCTCATGATCCAGTCAACAGGCGCTGCGTCTTGCCATAGGGAATCGGGATTTATTTTCGCTTTCTGCTGGCGAAAATAAAACTTTCCCCAACTGCAGGTAAGCAATGTCCGGGAGCTCTGCCCGTCATCACTCTCATCCAGCTGCAACGCTATCTTTTCCGGGTGCAAGAGGTCATCAGCATCAAGCCACTGAATATAATCTCCCTGCGCATACTTCAATGCCCTGTTTCTCGCGGCGCTCGCCCCGCCGTTTTCCTGCGTTACAACTTTTACCGACTTTGATTCGTACTTCTTAGCTATTTGTAATGTCTTGTCAGAAGACCCGTCATCAACTATGATTATTTCCTTGCGGCCCCAGGTCTGAGATAAAGCAGACTCTATGGTATACTTGATCCATTTTTCGGCATTATATGCCGGGATAAGGATGGAAACGAGATTTGACATTGTAAATTATTTTTCTGCGCTAAACGCAGTGGTCAGTATATTTTTGTTTCCTTCGGTTTCTGCATTTATTGAATTGACGGCTGGATTGTTCATCATATTATTTTTTGTGAAGTTATCTTTGTAATTCCCTCTCCAGAAGCGTGCCATTTCCTTTGGTAACGGGTTCCAATACCGACCCTCATATTTACCCTTTACATAACCAAGGAATTCTTTATAAAATTCCATTGGGTACTCTTCTAAAGTGCTCCCTCCATTATTACCATTCATATAGTCAGGGTGGGTAATCAAAAGTGCCATACCTCCATGCTCAGCTATCCAATCAAGTTTTCTTTTCCAGATGTCTATATTTTTTTCCTTCATAATAACAAACAAGGTGAAATCCTGTGGGAGTGTATAAGGAAGCTCAACATACCCTCTTTGACTATAAGTCCCATTAACAAAGAAGGGGAAGATTGTTGTCATGCCGTCAGGCTGCGGCTCAAAGGGATCTGTATCGAATGTTGATGCATCATATTCTATATTTAATTCATGTACCCAATCGAGATTGTGATGCATTGAAGGTGACACAAATCCAACAGATTCCCACTCTTGCAAATATTTATTGATACCAATGGCTTTTTGACAAAATATTTCTCTGGACAGGAATAATTTTCCATCATGTTTCAGACCATGCACACCTACTTCAAATCCCCTTTTAACAATATCCTGGCGAAGCTCCGCTGAAACATGATATCCCTCAGGAACGAAGCTGAATAAAGACTTGAAACCCATTTGCTCGTCCAATTGAACTAATTGATGACATTTTCTTTGACCTCGTTCAGTATCAACATCATGCATCAGAATCAGGGCGAATTGTTTCTGATCCGGCCAGCCAGCCCAACCATAAGGTTTTTTGCATGCCCTTTCATCTACAGGCCAGATACCTCTATATAATGACCGCTTAATATAAGCCCGTCCTCTGCGAAGGATGATCTGAAGCGTTCTTGGAATGAACGGCTTTAATAAATAATACAGTCTGTTAGTGTAACTACTCATTGCTCACAATAACTGATAAAGTTATCCTATGTGTTTATACAATACTGATCCCGTAATCTTTAATAATGGAATCGGCATATTATGAAAAAACTTGTTATGAACTCCGGATAGGTGGGAAGTATCACTGACAAAGGTTTCACTTTTAATATCATACTTGTAATAATTGAGGATTCGCTCATCAGAGCCCCACCCTCGTTTAAACTGCAGCAGGCCTTTATTATCCGGCTCCGTCCTGCCAAAACAGAACCTCTTGAATCCGTTCTGTGAACTCCACTTTATTGCCTCCCACATGACAAGGTTGTTAGCCCTGAGATGCTGATAATTCCTGTCTGAGGCGCCATATTTGTAGGTGGCCTTCTCTCCAAAGTGGAAGTAGACAGCCCCGGCAATGCAGATATCTTCATATGATGCGAGGACTACGAAACCCATGTTTTTTGACAAGACATGTTCATATATCTTCTCGAAAAACATGTATGGCTGCGGGGGTAAACCATGTGCCTTTCTGGTTATACAATTAAGACGATAAAACTCGCTGATGGAATCAAGCGAGTTTAAGATCCTGATTTTAACCCCTTCCCTGATTGCCTTACTTATGTTTCTCTTTGTGCTTTTGCGAAATGAAGCATAAATTCCATCCTCTTTTCCTGAGATATCCAGTGTATGACCGTAGTATGCATAGGATGGCATAATTTGTTGTAATGACGATACACCAAATCTGAATTCAATCGTCTTCCATGCAGCTTTTTTGCCGTATGAAATAAGGGCATTGAGTATTATTGACAGGGGATCTTCTGAACCTTCACCTTCCTTTTCTAAAGTGGGTGAAAAGAGGGGTTCACAGTAATCGGTAAATGGGAGGCATACAGCCCTCTTACCTGTTATTATGCTCTTTATTTCCATACATGGGATAGAGGCCAGTAGCCGCTCGTTGTCTATCAAGGCAAAATAGAGCGGCATGTAGCCATACGATTCATTCAGCACCCTTGCCCATACTGACGAATGGAAAAATGAATAATCTTGTGTAGAAAGCACAAGATTGTCCCATTCCGGATTCTCAAGCGGATTTATTACTATTAACTTGTTTTCATCTAACATTCGGGATGATATTCAGGACTTATGGAGTAGGGTACAGGCGGAAGGTTTGCTTTGGACATTCTTTATGCTCTCTGCCACATACTTCTGCTGGTCATCCAAAAGGCCGGGGAACATTGGCAGAGATAGAATCTCTGTCGCTACTTTTTCTGAGACAGGGAAGTCTCCCTCTTTAAATCCCAGACATTCATATGCCTTTTGAAGGTGAAGTGGTAATGGATAATGAAGGCCGGTACCTATCTGCTTTTCAGCCAGGTGTTTCAGTAGCTTATCTCTGTTACGGGTGCGAATTACATAAAGGTGGTAAACAGCCCTGCTCCAATCCGGTTCATATGGGGTTATTACACCATCTACCTCGTTGAGTAGTACATTGTACAGGCTTGCAGACTGACGGCGTTTTTCATTTCCTTCAGAAAGGTGTTTGAGTTTTTCATGCAGTATCCCAGCCTGTAGTGCATCGAGTCTTCCGTTGTATCCTTCAATATCATGAAAATATTTCTGAGATTGACCATGGTCACGTATCATGCGAATCTTTCTGGCGATTTCTTCATCATTAGTTGTAACGGCCCCGGCCTCTCCAAAGGCGCCGAGATTTTTGCCGGGGTAGAAGCTGAAGGCAGCGGCTAATCCGAGGGAGCCGGCTTTTTTCCAGTGGTTTTTTTCTGAATGACTAACCCTCACCCCTTCCCTCTCCCTGAGGGAGAGGGAGTTTTCAAATTCCCCCTTTTCTAAAGTGGGGGATGCAGATAGATATTCGGCGCCATGGGCCTGACAGGCATCTTCTATAACTATTAAGTGGTATTTCTCAGCAAGTTCTGCTATTGAATCCATGTCTGCCATCTGACCATACAAGTGAACAGGGATAATGGCTGATACGATACCTTTGGTCTTCTTGTTTATTGGCTTTCCTGTCTTATCATCTACAACGCACTGTGTCTCGAGATATTCCCTGAGTTTCTCTGTATCTATATTGTAGGTCCGTTCATCAATATCCACGAAGGCAATTGATGCGCCGGCCTGAGATATGGACTCGGTTGTCGCTATGAAGGTATTTGGTACAGTAATTACTGTCTCACCCTGCCTGATCCCTGCAGCTATCAGGGCAAATCTCAACGCATCTGTACCGCTTGCAACTCCGATACAATGTTGAACATCACAAAAGGCGGCGAAGTCTTTTTCAAAATCGTCAACATTAGGCCCCCCAATGAATCTCCCTGTTCTCAATGCTTCTCTAAAGACTGCAACAAGTTCTTCCTCTATCTCTTTATGAGGAGTTACAAGATCAAGAAAAGGGATATTATTCATTCAAACCCCCCATCGCTCCTTCGACTTCGCTCAGGTAGGGCCTGTCGCTCTCTCCAACGCGGAGAGGTGATCTGTTTTTATATTTCATTGTAATGTTCCTTACAAACTTAGCTGGATTTCCTGCAACAATAACATTAGGCGGCACATCCTTTGTAACAACACTGCCGGCTCCAATTATCGCATTTTCACCAATAGTTACATTACTCAGTATGGTTGCACCTGATCCAACAGATGCCCCTTTTTTTACTACTATTGGTTCTACCTTCCAGTCTTGTTCAGTCTGCAGTTCGCCTGAAGGAGTTGTCGCGCGGGGATATGTATCATTAATAAATATCACTCCATGCCCAACGAAGACGTTGTCTTCAATAGTCACTCCTTCACAGATGAAGGTATGGCTTGATATTTTACAGTTCTTACCAATAGTTGCATTTTTCTGTACTTCTACAAATGTACCAATTTTGGTATTGTCACCAATTGTGCATCCGTAGAGATTAATAAACCTGGCGAGCTTTACATTCTCACCCAGTTTGACGTCTTCTGCTATGGCTAAATATTGATTCACTCTGATTTACCCATCCCCACTCTTCGTTACAAACTTACCAGTTCCCCGTTTTTCTTCAGTGACCTGTCGCATGCCTCAAGCATTTTTACAATCCTGAGACCTGCCTGACCATCATTAAATGGCCTGTCACCACTTTTCACGCAGTTGACAAAATACTCTGTCTCTAATTGCAGGGCCTCAAGCTGTTCAACTTTAGGGGCCCACATATCACCGGTCCTGTAACTCACCAACATGTCGTAAATCCCCTCCCGGTTGCTGACCTCTATCCCTTTATCATATATCCTTATTTTTTCATCTGCGCTCAGGTCATTCCAAACAAGCATCTTTTTCTCGCCGCCTATAAGGGTCATTCTTATCTTAACCGGAGACAGCCAGTTGACGTTAAAGTGGGATATTACGTTATTTGAGAATTGAACTGTTATGTATGCGATATCTTCTCTGTCATTAACATGTCCTTTCCCGGTTGCCCCTATGGCAACGGGCTTTTCCTTCATCAGATAGTCCATGATAGATAAATCATGTACCGCCAGATCCCATATTACATTAACATCGTGCTGGAAAAGTCCCAGGTTAATTCTCATGGAATCATAATAATATAAACGTCCGAGTGAATTATCATCAATAAGCTGCTTGATCTTTTTTACCGCGCCGGTAAAAAGAAACGTATGGTCAACCATTATTAAGAGGTTTTTCTTATCTGCCAACTCTATCAGCTCTTCAGCCTGAGCGCTTGTTGTGGTAAAAGGTTTTTCCACAAAGATATGCTTGCCATTCTGAAGGGCTTTTTTAGCAAGTTCAAAGTGAGTTGAGACCGGTGTAACAATCGCTATCACATCTGTGTCCGCAGATGTGATGATTTCATCGGCACTGGTAGTCACATTTATTGCCGGATATATCTCGCTTACGCGGTTTAAAGCCTTATTATTGGTGTCAGCGACTTCGACTACTTTAGCGCTTTTGAGCCTGTTAAAATTTCTTACTATATTTGGGCCCCAGTAACCGTAGCCTATTACACCAACCTTAAGCATGACCTTCTCCTGATATTAATATGCACCTTTTCCATTTAATACTACCCGCACCGTTTGCAGAAGCAGCACCAAGTCCAACCATAACGAACGCTCTCTTGTGTATTTAAGGTCCATTCTTACCATCTCATCAAATGTTGTTACGCTTCTCCCCTTAACCTGCCACAAACCTGTGATGCCGGGCTTAACCGAGAATATGCGGCGTCTGTGCCAGATGTCATAGTTTACCAGTTCATATTCAAGCGGCGGCCTTGGTCCCACAAGTGACATATTTCCTATAAGAACGTTTATAAATTGAGGGAGCTCATCAAGGCTCGTTTTTCTAAGGAATCTCCCGATTGGAGTAACTCTTGGGTCATTCATAATTTTATAAACCCCATTTTCTCCCAAACCATTTTTATTATCGTCTTTATTTTTGTTTCCGTTAATTAATTCCTTGATATATTCCTCATGTATTTTGGGATTGTTGTTAATGTACATTGATCTGAATTTCAACATTTTAAACTTTTCTCCATTCAGCCCTATCCTATCCTGACTGAAAAGAATCGGGCCTTTTGAAGTGAGTTTGATTATTATTGGAACAAAAATAAAGAATGGAGCAAATATGAAAAGCCCTGCAAGACTTCCCCCTATATCAATAATACGTTTTAAGATAAACTTGTCTTTATTTACGATGCCTTGTTCTGTTACATCAGGATATAAATGTAAATCAGGAAGACTATCTGGTTTTCTGCCATTGTCTTTTTCAGGAAAGATGTAAATGGATATCTTTATCTTATTTACATCTTCAGCTGATCCTACAGTGTCATATAATTTATCAACTATCTTCTGTTCTATTGAATCCATATCCAGGTTGCTTATCTCTGTGAAGATAACACCTATAATATAGTCATGCCTGTACCAACCCTTTATATCTGTCTCTCTCGTGGAAGACAGAAGCGCCGACGTCACATCCCCGATAATTTTATTCTTATTGTCCTTAAACTCTTCAATATTTAAAAGCATCATGAGGAATGGATTTTTTGAACGTTCGGTACGTTTTCTTTCAAAACAAAGTCTTTGATTAAAATAGTGTTCTATGTAAAGTTCGTAATCATCATCAAGTAATGTGTTGTTTGCTTGAGAAGAATTAAACATGATTTTCCCATTTGTTCCGGAAAGGATGTCAGCTATTTTATTCCTTATCGTCGCAAGCAGTTTATTTCTAACAGGAGATTTTTTCATGATTTAAAAGATACCAGGCAAGCTGCCGCCACTACAGGTATAAAACCTGATGGTGTAATATAATATGTTAATAACTTCGGCAACCATATAAGTTGCTTTAGAAAGCGAAACAATTATGTAAAAAAATGATACCTTAAACGTTGGTTTTTAAGAGGACCTGCGAAGGCTCGCGGAGGAAACGACAATCCTGGACTGCGATGCTATGGCATTCAGCAGTATGATAACTCTGTCTGAGTCTTTTACGCGGCTGTCGAATATTCCGCTGATACCTTCTAATGGCCCCTCTTTAATTTCGACCCTCTCCCCTTTTGTAAATGATGGGGGATCAAGAACCACAAAACCATCTTTAATCCTCAGATTTATCCCTTCAATGAGCATTTCATCCACTGGGGAAGGTTTATCCCCAAAATTGACAACTGAACTGACTCCTCTGGAATATTTCACTAATCTCAACTGTGTGTCAGGATCGAATTTAGCAAATATGTAACCTGTAAATAATGATTTGGATGGCCCTATCCTGGGATAAAAGATTTCAACTCCAGATTGCCTCAGAAATGCCTCAGCTACGGCCTCCTGCCGGGGCTTAGTATGAACTGCATACCATTGTGGTTTCATAATGTTATTGGATTAGAAGGAAGCAAGTTGCGTGCCATTCGCTCGGTTGATTTTAGCTGAAAACAAAGCTGTTTTTCACTGATAACGTATTAATCAGATTAGCAAGATTTTTTAAGTGAGAAAAAAAATACCCATCTTATAACCTAATTTTCCCAATAGGGATGGTCTGTGGGAAGATACCAACAAACAGCGCAATTTAGCATCTACTCTCTCTTCTGCATTCTACCTATCTGACTTCTACTATAGTATCAGTAGATCACTTTTTGTGATTGAATGTGAATTTTACACGATTTTAAAATTATTTCAATAGCTAAATAAAAAAAGTCTTTCCATAGCCCGTAATCAAAGGTGTTTACTAAAGCATGATAAATTCAGCCCTGGCTTTCCATCTCTCACTCCTTCAACCCGGACAAACCTTGAAACACCTTCTTTATTGGAGAGGATACATCGCATTTCTTTAGGTTCAATCCTGCAACTCCTCATCGCCGCGAATAAGTCAACCAACCTGTCAGCAATATATATAAGACTAATTCGGCCGCGCACCTTAAGCAAATGCTGGCTAACCTTCATGATGTCATTTATTGTCACAGATAACTCATGGTTTGAAACAGACCTCGTTTTGTCAGGGCTGGTACGTCCGGAGGTTGGCCGCCTGTAGGGAGGGTTTGTCACTATATAATCAAAGTGCGATGATGGCAGGGCTTTATACAACTCTTTTACATCCATGTTTAAAACAGAGATACTATGTTCCATGTTATTCAGTTTAACATTACGTTCCGCAAGCCTGGCCATATCTTCCTGTATTTCTACTGCAGTAATCCGGAGAGATGGGGTTCTCCTGGAGAGGATAATTGATACTACTCCGCAGCCTGTTCCAAGTTCTAAAACTTTTGCGTATTTTTTTGGGGTGGATAGTCTGGCAAGCAGGACAGAGTCGGTTGTGAAGCGGTGACCTTTCTTTGGCTGGAGTATCCGGACATCCTCTATTTCGTCGAGGGTTTCATCTGAGGAACCAGTTTCAAATCCCCCCTCCCCCCCCTTTTCTAAAGGGGGGGACATTAGTCCCCCTTTGAAAAAGGGGGATATAGGGGGATTTTCATCTGGGAATAACCCATCCCCACCCTGTCCTTCTCCTTGAAGGAGAGAGTAGTTTACGCGTTTCTTCACTCCTGTCCCAGTCTTCTCGCAAGCTCGATTATATCCCTTAGTGGAAGACCTGTCTTCATTGCTAATGCCTTACAATCCTCATATTCAGGGACGATATTGCATACACCGTTACTACTACCTGATATCTTTACGCGTACAGTCCCATATGGAAGGTGGACCTCTTTCATGTCGCGTTCAAGGACAAAACGAGACATCTTCCTTACTCTGACTCCTATTGTTGTCGTCTCCCTGAATATGATTTCCTTCATGGCATTTAATCGTTCTGTATCTGCTACCGCAGAAAGCATTTGGGCCGGCCGGCTCTTCTTCATAACAACCGGAGTAATATAGACATCAAGCGCCCCGGCATCAAAGAGACGGTCCATCAGGTATTCGTAGACCTGCGGATTCATATCATCAATATTTGTCTCTATAACACAAACTTCATCTGTACCGTATACATCTGTATCCTCACCAATAAAAACCCTCAGGACATTCGGTTTTTCTCTTAAATCCCATCCGCCGGCTCCGTAACCTATCTTAGAGAGTGTCATCCCGGGCAATGGCTGAAACGATGATGCAAAAGAAGTTATAATTGCCGCACCGGTAGGAGTGGTGAGTTCACGCTCTGTGCCGCACGAGAAGAGGGGTACATCTCTCAGCAGTTCCGCAGTCACAGGGGCCGGGATAGGGAAAAGGCCATGTGACATCTTTACACTGCCACTGCCGGTATCTATTGGAGACGATACAACTTTATCTATGCCAAGCAGATGAACTGCATAGACGGAACCAACTATGTCCACAATCGTATCAATGTGCCCAACTTCATGGAAGTGCACTTCCTCGACCCGACAGTTATGCACAACTGACTCAGCCTCAGCAAGCCGCTGGAAGATTGAAATGCTTTTCGACTTTATTTCACTGTCAAGGGCGCTGTCGGATATGATATCCCTCAGGTCTTTTAAAGGCCGTCCCGGCAGATCCCGGCTTTCTATGACAACATCAATTTTTGTTGCCCTGACACCCTTTTTCAAAACAGTGCCTGCGGTGATGGAGAACCCGTCCAGATTTAGTTTTGAAAGGCCCTCTATTAGTTCATCGAAGGGGACCCCCGCATCAACCAAAGCGCCGAGGATCATATCGCCGCTGATGCCGCTGGAACAATCGAAATAGGCTATTTTCATTTGAAAGTCCAGTTTCAAATCCCCCTCGCCCCACTTTTCTAAAGGGGGGAACAGCATTTCCCCCTTTGAAAAAGGGGGATTAAGGGGGATTTTTATTGCTACAGTTTAAGGCTCGCCTGTCATATTGATCTTGTGTGCTATACAGGCTGCGCCAAAACCATTGTCTATATTCATTACAGCTACACCTGCAGCGCAACTGTTGAGCATGGTAAGAAGGGCAGCAACACCTCCGAAACTTGCACCGTATCCATTGCTTGTAGGTACTGCTATCACAGGCTGGGAGGCAAGCCCGCCAACCACGCTCGCAAGGGCACCGTCCATGCCTGCAATAACGATAATTACACGGGGTTTCAGCAATGCATCACGGTTATCGAGCAATCTGTGTATCCCCGCCACCCCGACATCATAAAGTGTCTCCACCCTGCTTCCAAAGGCATAAAGTATGGCATGGGCCTCTTCTGCAACAGGCATGTCAGATGTGCCTCCTGAGACAATCAGTACGGTACTTTTTGTAAGATTTTTCTTTTTATGCAGTACTGTAATCACCCGACCGGATTCATTATACTCTGCCCTGTCATCCATAGCTGAAAGGGCATCGAATATATCCTTGTCTGCCCTGGTTGCAATGATATCTCCTTTTTTATCAAGTATCCGTTCAGCTATCCTTACTACCTGAACAACCTTCTTTCCCTCGCAGTATATCACCTCAGGCATACCCTGTCTCAGGTGTCTGTGATGGTCTATACGGGCAAAATCAAGGTTTTCATAGGGGAGATGCCGCAGGCGGTCAAGGGCCTTGTCTACACCAAGTCTGCCTGCCTTAACCGATCTCAAAATCTTTGCTATGTCTTCAGGTTTCATCCGAAAATTCTCCAACTCATTGCTCATTGCTTCTTATAACTCATTGCTTACGCTTTTACTCCCCTCCCATTTCACGCATCATCAGGTCATTCGCTACCTTCCGGACATCTTTTTCTTCATAGAGCAGGCTGTATACCTCTTGTGTAATAGGCATGGAAACATCATACTTCTTTGCAAGCTCCCGGGCCGCCTTTGCGGTCTTAATACCCTCTGCGACCATCCCTCTCCCCGACAATTCCGAGAATGTGTCTTTGAGTTTTACCCCCTGCCCAAGTCTGTATCCAAGAGTCCTGTTCCTGCTTAATTCACCGGTGCAAGTCAGGACCAGGTCTCCTATCCCTGAGAGCCCGTAGAAGGTCGGGGCCTGTGCTCCCATAGCCAGCCCGAGTCTCCTGATCTCCGCAAGACCTCGGGTGATTAATGCGGCCCTTGTATTGTGTCCAAAACCAAGCCCGTCTGCACACCCGGTAGCTATTGCTATAACATTTTTTAGTGACCCGCCAACCTCAACACCTATTATGTCCATGTTGGTATAAACACGGAAGTATGAACGGAAGAACAGGGTTTGCAATTCCTTGGCAAGGACTTCATTTCCAGAGGCGATTGTTATAGCAGTCGGGTGTTTCTGTGCTACCTCTTTAGCAAAACTAGGCCCTGAGATAGTTGCAAATCTCTTTTGAGTTGTTGCTAAAGACAGGACATCTGCCATTACCTGTGAGACTGTTTGCAATGTATCGGTAGAGATCCCCTTAGTAGCGCTTATTACCGGGACATCAGGCATGAACTCTTTTAATTCTGTAAATATATCTCTTACTGCGTGGGAAGGAACAACTGAAAGTATATAATTTGATGATTTGATTGCCTCTCTCAGTGAATTTGTAGGATAAATGTTATCTGGCAGTGTATAACCCGGAAGGTATAAGGTATTCACCCTCTCTTTTTTTATAACCTCTACGAGTTCTTTTTCGTAGGCCCATAACCGTATTTCATTATCTTTTTCAGCGAGCAGCAAGGCAAGGGTTGTCCCCCAACTGCCAGCCCCTAAAACTGCTATCTTTTTGATCATCAGAAAAACCTTTATAATTCAATTACAGCTTATCGCTTGCATGCTTTATTGACACTGTTTATAATGCATTTATTAACCATGCATGTCAAGATTAAGGCAACCCCTAAATGATTCTAACATACATATTTATCTTTGTATTAGGCGCTGCAGTAGGCAGTTTCCTCAATGTCTGCATTCACCGTTTGCCGATGGAGAAATCCATAATCTCGCCAGCATCTAATTGCCCCCAATGCAGGACATCAATAAAGTTCTACGACAATATCCCGATCCTAAGCTTCCTGATGCTGCGGGGAAGATGCAGGGACTGCGGAACATCTATTTCAGCGCAGTACATTCTGATTGAACTTATTAATGGAGCAGGATATGTCTTAATAGCATGGAAATTTGGATTTAATGCAGAGACTGCCTTTTATGCACTCCTTTTTTCATCTCTTCTTACTGCAAGTGTTATAGACCTGTATCACCAGATAATCCCCGATGTAATAACTATTCCAGGGATAATTATAGGTTTAGCTGCAAGCGCCCTTATACTTCCTGCAGGCATAAAGAGTTCCTTCTTCGGGATATTGCTTGGTGGCGGCCTTTTTTTTGTAATTGCTGTAGCGAGCCGGGGCGGCATGGGGGGCGGGGATATTAAATTAATCGCCATGATCGGGTCTTTTTTAGGACTTACAGACGTCTTAATCACTATTGTATTATCTTCCTTCATTGGTTCTTTAGTGGGAATCTTTATAATGATATTCTTCGGGAAGGGGAGGAAATATAAGATCCCGTTCGGGCCTTTCCTTGCCTTTGGTGGTATAATGAGCCTGTTCTTTAAGGCGGAGATTATTGAATGGTATTTCGGGATGGACTTATGGCATTATTAGCCCTTGCGGCTGGCGTACTTGCGGGCGGAGTCGCCATATACTTGATTCTCCGGGCATTGTTCATGACACGCAAGAACCTTATCGCAGCCAATGCCGAACAGACTTCACCTGAAAAAAAAGAAAAGGTCGAGTTTATAATTGACACATTCTCATCACTCATACAGAAACTGAAGGAAAAAGAAGACGAGTTGGAGAAACTGCGGGGCATGGCAGAGCGTCGTGCATCTGCAGCAGAGAATTATAATGAAGATATCCTTATGTGTGTCGGGAGCGGTGTTGTGACATTTAATATGGACAGGGTTATAACGACTTTTAATCATGCGGCAGAAAAGATGTTATCAATTAAAAAAGAGGATGCAGTGGGATTGTCTTGCGTAAAAGTCTTCGGTCAGGATAACGCTATATGCCATGTTCTTGATGAGTCATTAATGCTGGCAACATCCCTGTCGCGACAGGAGATATCGTTCCAGAAAAAAGAAGGTACTAATATATGGATAGGTCTGTCGGTTTCACCTCTGCGGGATAAGGAAGGGAAACATACTGGAATTATAATTGTATTCACAGACCTCACAGAGATAAAGATGCTGCGGGAGCAGGGCGAACTCAGGCAGCGCCTTGCCATGCTGGGGGAGATGTCAGGCGGTATTGCACATGAACTCAGAAACTCGATGGGTTCAATTATGGGATATGCAAAGATGCTTTCAAAAAAATTCCCCGATGAAGACCCTTCACAGCAAGATATTTCCACTATTATCTCAGAAGTTAATGCCATGGACCTGATAATAAGGGAATTGTTAAACTATGGGAGGAATGTTACTCCATCCCTTAGCCCGGTTGATTTTAGCGGATTACTTAGAAACACCATAGACATTACTATGGGCAAATATACAGATCATAAAATAGATGTAGACTTGAGCATCAATGATTTGCCAACAGTGAATATTGATGAGGTATTAATGCGGCAGGCCCTGCAAAACATAATACAGAACGGGCTTGAGGCAATGCCAAACGGGGGAAGGATCAAGATAAGTGCAAGAAGTCATCCGTCAGAATACAGAAACATGACAAAAGATATTCAAAAAGACCTGCAGGTATCTCCATCTGTTGAAGGCATTGAGATAATTGTTGAAGATACAGGCATCGGGATACCTAAAGATACACTGGACAAGATATTTCTTCCGTTCTATACGACAAAACCACGCGGCACAGGGATGGGGCTTGCACTCGTACATAAGATCATACTCTCACATGGGGGACACATTGACGTAGAGAGCGAGACCGGGAAGGGAACCACTTTCAGGATATATTTGCCTTGTATCAGTAACAACACGGAATAACAGGTGGCCATGGCAACAATACTTGTAGTCGAAGATAATGAATCAATGGCAAGGATGCTCTGCCAGACCCTTTCAGCAGATGAGTATAAGGTCATCCTTTGCACTGACACGCCTCAGGGTGTGGATAAAATTCAAAATGAGTATATTGACCTTGTCCTGACTGACCTAAGACTACCATCCGGGACCGGCATTGATATCCTGTCATTAGTAAGGGAGCAGAGCCCATTTACACCTGTAATTTTAATGACTGCATTCGGGAAGATAGAAGATGCAGTAAGGGCTGTAAAGGAAGGTGCTTACGACTTTATAACGAAGCCATTTGATCCTGATCATCTCCTTCTGTTAATTAAACGCGCACTCGAAAAGAAACGTCTGCTCACTGAAAACCTGCTTCTCAAAGAAGGCAGGGATAAGGATGTCCCGGGATTAATCGGGCATAGTCCTAAATTTATGGATGCACTGCACTTGGCCCATAAAGTGGCGCCAAGCAAGGCCACTGTATTGCTGTCAGGAGAAAGCGGCACGGGGAAGGAGGTCTTTGCCAGGACCATTCATTATCTGAGCTTGAACAAGGACGGCCCCTTCGTAGCTATAAACTGCGCTGCGATCCCGAAGGAATTACTTGAAAGCGAGCTTTTCGGTCATGAAAAAGGTTCATTTACTGGGGCGACTGAGAAGAGGATTGGGAAATTTGAGCTCGCAAATAGAGGGACTATATTTCTGGATGAGATCGGAGAGATGGACCTTGGGCTTCAGGCAAAACTGCTGCGAGTATTGCAGGGTGACTCGATTGAGCGGGTAGGCGGTACAAAAAAGATAGAGGTGGATGTCAGGGTAATAGCCGCAAGCAACAGAAACCTGAATGAGGCTATAAACGATAAATCCTTCAGAGAAGACCTATACTACCGTTTGACGGTCTTCCCAATAACACTCCCGCCGCTTCGAGAACGCAGGGAAGACATCCCGCTTCTTGCCTACCACTTTATTTCAACGTACAACGTCGAGTTGAAAAAACATGTTCAGGACATTTCAGGGTCTGCCATGGAACTGCTGATACAACAGACATGGAAAGGAAATATCCGTGAACTGGGAAATTGCTTAGAGCGTGCCATGATACTCTGTGATGGGAACACTATATTACCTGAACATCTCGGCTTACTGAATGACAGGATAAGGGAACCGGGAGTTTTAGCAGGCGGCCTGGCAGAATTAGTAGCTGTCTCAACAAGGTCTGCAGAGATAAGGGCAATTAAATCAATCTTAGAACTGACAAAAGGCAACAAATCAAAGGCTGCAGAAATCCTGAAGGTTAGTTACAAGACATTGTTGACAAAGATTAAGGGGTATGGTATCCACTAATTATCCGCATTTTTTCCTCTCCAACTCTAAGGGTGTTTACATTAAATTAATTTTGGACCCTTAGAGGAACTCAAGAGATACAGATTAAAAAAAAAGTGGTCTTTGATGAGCCCAGGCTCACAATCCGTAACTATGCAGCCTGTCATTCAGCCTGTCATCCTGAACTTGTTTCAGGATCTCAAACGATGCAGAGTCAGGAGATCCCGAAACGAGTTCGGGATGACAGAGGATGGAAGATAAATTTGATAAGCCAGTATAATCCTGAATGGAATAATTTAAGTGAAGACTTTTTATAAAGTGATAATAAAAGAGATGCCTAAACAAGTTCGGCATGACAGAGTAAACGGATTTACATTTCTGGAAACTATAGTTGTGATTTCTATCATCGGCATACTATCGGCTATTGCTGTTCCCGGCATGTCTGCCTTCACAGAAAGAATGCGCATTAAAACTGCTGCACGGACTATCTCAACAGACCTGCGTGAGGTGAAAATGAAATCTGTCCTTGATCACACTGATTACACGGTACTGTTTGACCCGGCAAATAATCTGTATGAGCTGTCTGAAAGGAAATTGAATCTGCCTCATGGAGTCAGATTCGGATATGGCCAGGGGGTACTCGGCCCCCCTGGAAATCCAACCTCATCACCGGACAGAGATGGGATAACTTTTCCCTCTAACAAGGCGGCATTCTATTCAGGGGGAAGCAACAGTATGGGTACAATCTATATAACCAATAATTACAACATCACCATGGCAATAAGCATTACTGTCACTGGGAGGATTAAGATATGGAATTGGGACGGTCTCAAGTGGTCCTGACTACTTGCGTTGGTTCACGCGATGGGTTCACTCTCATAGAGGTTTTGATAGCCCTCACAATATTCACGATTGGCATATTGGGGATAAGCGGGATGCTTCTTATTGGCGAACAAGGGATTGCAACCGGCAATAAATCACTTTCTGCTGTCCAGATATCCAGGGCACAAATGGAGCATCTAAGGGGTGACTCAAATATTGAAACAGGCAGTGGAGAATGCACTGCACTATATTTCCCTGAAATACAATGCCAGTGGACCATCAGAGGAGATACCCCTGCAGCAGACCTGTATGAGATTGAAGTCAGGGCTACATGGAATGAAGGGGATAAGAAAAGAGAACTTGAGCTGAAGACACTAAGATTTATTAAATAATACAATGCATAAAGGATATACCCTAATAGAGCTGTTGGTCGCAATGTTTATCTCCCTCCTCGTTACTTTGTCTGTTACAAAATATTTTGTCACAGAACATCATATATACTCTGTACAGGAGGCCAGGGCTGAAATGGTTCAAAATATCAGAGGTGTGATGAATTTGCTGTCACGTGAGTTAATACTTACAGGATATGGCGTTCCGCCTCACCTGGAAAGGATCGGCAAATTCAGCAGGGACGAGATTGAATTCATGACTAATCTGAGAGATGTTAAATCAACTCTCTCTGCTGATGCTGCTCAAGGAGAAACAATCCTCAAAATAAAAGAAGGTAATGGAAGATCATTTGGGATAAACGACATTGTTATCATCTGCAATAATAGTAAGTTTGACAAATGCGAAAAACATATACTTTATGAAGATGGTAAAACAGACTACCTTAAAACAGAGGGTGGTATAAGTTCCGCTTTTCCCGCCGGAAGTACAGTAAACCTCATTAACACCATCTCTTACAGATATAATCCATCTAAGAAGGAGGTGCAGAGAAAGATAGACAGAGGGAACTGGGAGCCTGTGGCTGAAAACATTGCCGTTGATGGTTTATCTCTCTCTTACAGGGATAAAAATAACAATGCACCTTTTCTTGCCTCTGATATACATGAAATAGATATCTCACTTATAGTGGAAAGTTTCAGACGTGACAACATGTTCTGGGATAACAATGGATACCGGACAAAGAGTTCAAAGACAACAGTCACACTCAGAAACTAACAGGATTCTGGGGAAATTAGTTACCCCCCTTTAGAAAAGGGGGGGGCAGGGGGATTTGAAAGGCTATTTTCGAATGAAATATCAAACATGCTTACTACGGGGCAAACGGGTGAGTTCAGGGGCAGTGATGCTCATTACCCTTATTTTTCTCCTGTTACTCACTATACTCGGCACATCATCCCTTTATCTCGCTTACACAGAGATTATCCTGTCAAGGGGGATAGAATCAGATGCCAGGGCATTCTATATCGCTGAGTCAGGTATAGAGCAGACATTATACTGGTTTGCAAAACCATACAAATTCAGCGGAGAACCGGGAAATTTCTTTGATAAGCGCATGACCGACAGTAGTTCCTTCTTTGACGAAAATGGACTAAGTCAGTATAAAGGGACAGCAGCAAACCCGGATATCGTTCTAAAGGAATCGGACAACGAATTGAAAATATTCAAACCTCTTACACCGGGAGCCATCTGTACTGTGCAGAGTAACGGTATCTCCGGACGGATGAACAGGGTCGTAACCGCAGAATTAATTGAAGGTCTCTCAGGCGCCGAGGTACTCCCGGGTTCATGGAAAACAGAGTGAAATAAGCGGATTTATCAATTATGTAACCAATTACATACCTATGAAGTCAACTCCACAATTTAGCGCCCGTCATTATCTTAATTATCATTAATTATCAAGTAGTTGCAAGCTGGCACCTTCATTGCAGAAGCATTCCTTCAGAAGAATCAGAAAGGAATTTCTCAATGAAGATACTATCTAATCAGAAAGGCTTTTCACTCCTTGAATTGTTAATCGCTCTTACTGTCCTGGCTATCGGTCTGCTTGGTCTTGCAGGGCTGCATATAGCCGCAATCCAGGGTAATGTCAGCGGCTTCAAGATCAGCACTGCAACTGCAGTGGCACAGGAGAGGATAGAGGTATTAAAGGCGCTGGATGGATCCGCTGCAGCCTTGACGGCCGGGGCACACGCTGATGATGGAAACCAGGTCGTACAGGGTATCACTTATAACAGGAGTTACACCATTCAGGACAATACCCCTGTCAGCGGTACGAGTACATTAACTCTGACTGTAACATGGGTAGAACCACGTACAGGTGTTACAAGAAACACAAGCGTATTTACACGAATAAATAAGGGATGATATGAATATTTTAAAATCGCAAAGAGGGTTCAGTGCAGTAGAACTCCTTATAACCGTAGGAATAATGGGTTTTGTCCTTGCTGCACTATATAACGTAATGATTAGTCAACAACGCACATTTGAGGCACAGCGGGATGTGTCAATTACTCAAAGGGATGTACGTGCTTCCATTGCCTATATGGAGAGGGATATAAGAATGGCCGGTCTCGCAGTACCCAGAGGAACCAATCCGGTAGCAGCGTTCCAGGACGGTACTCCAGGTGATGCCGCAGCGCCTGACAGGGTCAGCATTAATTTCAGTCCCGGCCCCATGACATATCTTACTGCAAATACAGTTGAACTTCCTGGAACAGACAATAAGGTCACGGTGGATTCAGTGACCGGTTTTAATGCCGGCGACTCAATAAACATAATTAACAATGAGAACAATATACTTGTCGGAAACTATGTAGTGACTGCCGTAGACAGCGCTAATAAAAAGATATCATTAAACTCAAATCCCTTATCAGACGGCGTCATTAATCCAGGATTCTTATTTGCAAGAAACTTCAGGACCATTGCATACAGGGTACAAACAGCACCTGCCACAGGAAGAAATGAGCTTATAAGGGATGATGGAGTAGTACAGTCCACTATAATAGACGGGATAACAGACTTTCAAATTTCATATATCCTTGACGACGGAAGTGAAGTTACTGCCCCGGCTAATTTGATTGACGTAAGGCGTATTCGGATAGACGTGACAGCGGCTACGATTAGACAAGCCGCCAGACTTGGCGGACAGCCGACCGCACGAGAGATTACGACTATAGTGCCTGTCAAGAATATAAGATTGTGAGGATGATAATGATTAAATTAAATGAAGAGAGAGGGACTGCGCTGGTCATAGCAATGGTGTTCCTTGGATTGCTTACCACAATAGGATTATACGCATTGCTTAACTCTACTACCGAGCTGACAAGTTCTGCAAATTACAGAGGCAATAAAGAGGCATTTTATGCAGCAGAGGGTGCTATAGAATATGTTAAGGGAGATGGATATTACTTTACAACAAAGGGAACGCTTAATGTCCCTGATAATAACCACCCGACTGTCGCGGCACGGAGTCTCGCATCAGCCGGGACAATTGCAACAGGATCAATTAGATACATGAATTCAGGCAATCCACCACCTGGTTATGGGTTCAGCGCCAAAGACACTATGTCAAATTATTTTGTAATTGATGCAACAGGTACTTCCAGCTCAGGAGCACAAAGCGTACAGGAAGAAGGGGTAGCAAAGATTTTACCGAAAGGATAAAGGGGGTCTTCAATGAAAAGGTTATTAATAGTAATTTGCATCCTGATCGCTTTCCCTGTTGTTGTCCATGCTGATGACCTGGAGATTTACGGCACGACAACATCTGAGATAAAACCTAATATCCTGATAATTTTTGATAACTCGGGAAGTATGAATGACGAGGTCAAGAGCGCTATAGGTTATAATCCGTCTGTTACATACAGTCAGACCAGTGTGTGCGGCAGCAGTGGTAACTCACTGTGTGCGACCAGCGATGTTTTCAGGTGGCGCGACGTTGAAAAAGTCTGGCAGGCTTATACCACCCTTGCCAAGGTTCAATCCAAATGCACTACTGCATACAATACGCTGTCTACCCAGGGAAGTTATACTGGTAAACTTGCAACATCAGGATCCTGTAGTTCTACGTCAGCTACATATGCTACCGGGAATTACATAAACTTTCTTGTGAGTGACTCAGGGGACTCAGATCCTACCACCCCAAAATTGACCATAGCAAAGAGGGTGGTCACAGACCTTGTACAAACAACAGATTCAGTCAACTTTGGACTCATGGTATTTAATTACTCCCAGGGTGGAAGGCTTGCATTTCCTGTATCAGACATGACAATAGGAACAAACAGGGCTACCCTGATTGGCAAAATTAATGATCTGGAGGGTGAGACATGGACTCCGCTGGCAGAAACACAATATGAGGCAATGAGATATTTCAGCGGGCAGTCAAGTTATTTTAACTCGAGCACAAATTATACATCCCCAATGCAGTATACCTGCCAGAAAAACTACATTATAATTATGACAGACGGCATGTCTACTGAGGACAGAAGCAATGTATTAAAGACCATATGCAATAACGGCGATTGTGACGGAGACGGCTATGAGCCTACAGGAGATCCCAGGAAATCTTATTCCTCAAATGGCTCAGATTATCTAGACGATGTGGCAAAGTATATTCATGATAATGACATGGGTTTAAGTCTTAGTGGAACACAGAGCGTAACTACGTATACCGTCGGGTTTGGCCTTCCTGAAGCAGATGACGGTGCAACACTACTGCTCAAAGAAACAGCTGCTAATGGTGGTGGTGCATATTATTCTGCATATAACACGCAAACCCTGAGCAATGCCTTCACTCAAATAATAGGTTCAATTATTCAGGACAACACATCTTTTGTAGCTCCTGTCGTGCCAGTCAGTCCGGAAAATAAGACTTACAGTGGTGACGCCGTTTATATAGGGTTTTTTAAACCTGCTGTGGGGGCCTTCTGGTCAGGAAATCTCAAGAAGTATGGACTTAACCTCAACAATGGAACTGTAGTAGACAAAAACGGCACACCAGCTCTCGATAGTGACGGAAATTTCCTTGAATCCTCTGTGTCTTATTGGTCAACACTTGCAGACGGAGGTCTTGTGGAAGAAGGAGGGGTTGGAGAAGTACTACTTGCAAGGACGGCGGCAAGGAACATTTACACATATCTCGGGATATCTACAAACCTTACAAACTCATCAAATGCATTTACCACAGGAAACAGTGCATTGACCTATGGTATTTTTAATCTGTCTAACGACACGGAAAAAAACAATCTTATAAAATATATACACGGATATAATTCCTACAGCGCAACACCAACTGAAAAAAGGGATTGGATACTTGGAGACATACTCCATTCCAAGCCTTCGGTGGTTCATTATTCAGAATCACGATCTGTGATATACGTTGGGGCAAATGACGGTATGCTGCATGCATTCGAAGACAGTACAGGTGAAGAATTATGGGGTTTTGTTCCCACAGATTTGCTCGGAAGTCTTAAGAATCTCGTAAGTGGAACAATGCATCCATACTTCGCAGACGCATCACCAAGGATCTTTATAAAGGATGCAAATGGAAATGGCACCATATCTTCGGCCGACGGGGACAAGGTAGTATTAATATTTGGAGCGCGAAGAGGAACAAGTTCATACTTTGCCCTCGATGTAACTAACCCTGACGCTCCTTCAGTAATATGGAGGATTGGAGCAGCCATAACTGCCACTGATCCTGATGTAGGATCAGCCTGGAATGATGCGGAACTAGGACAGAGCTGGTCTGAGCCTGAAATAACGAGGGTAGTCATAAGCGGTGAGGAAAAGTATATATTCCTGATTGGTGGAGGATACGATACACTAAGTGAAGATGTCTCACCAAGGACAACAAGCGCAACAAAAGGCCGGGCGGTATATGCTGTGGACGTCCTTACCGGCAGTAAACTATGGGAATATTCATATACCACTTCAACAGGTGCGGCTGATCCGTCAAACAACAAACATGACATGACTTATGCCATACCAAGTTCCCTAACCGTAATAGATTCAGATGGGAACGGTTATGCAGACAGGGCATATGTTGGCGATGCCGGAGGTCAGATATGGAGATTCGATATAGGGAACAATCTCACCTCAAACTGGACAGGGAAGATCATCTTCCGCTCCAATACAGGTGCTGACGGGTCAACAGGCCGGAAGATCCTGTATCCGCCGGACTTAGTGCAGGAGATAGGATATGACGTCCTGTATTTTGGTACAGGTGACAGAGAATACCCGAGAGGCACGTCTGTAGTTGACAGACTGTATGCTATTAAGGATGCCGGCAACATTACAACACCACTTACTGAATCAAATCTTTACAATGCCACAGAGAACCTGCTTCAGGAAACATCAACGTCTGCAAGTGAAATAGCCTCGATCCTCTCGAGTCTTTCAACCAGTAAGGGGTGGTACATTAAATTAGACCAGCACAATGGTGAAAAAGTTCTCGCGCCGGCAACCGTCTTTGCTAAGGTTGCATACTTCACCTCATTTTCACCTGACCCAGGTGAAAACTTGAATCCATGCTTGCCCAACCGTGGTACAGCAAGGGTATATGCAGTCAATTATCTTACTGCTGAAGCTGTCTTTAATTATGATACAACCAATGACTTAGGATTTTCAACTGAAACAAATAAACGGTCACTGGGCAATGAAGGTCAGATACTTAAACGCAGCGACAGGTTTGATGATATTGGCAGCGGTATACCCTCAGGAGTTGTCGTCATTATTAACGCGGAAGGGGAAGGCGCCCTGATAGGAGTGGGCGGTGGACTTGAAATTCCAGAGGTAAAGGCAGGCAAGACAGCAATACGCCTGTACTGGCGGGATAAGTAATAAACGAAGGAGGGTAAAATGCTTAATTTCCTGATCGCAAGCTTATTGTTGCTGCTTTCACATCAACCGGCGCTGGCAGGAAGCGATGCTACAACAACATTCCAGGGTGTCGTCAACTCCACAGAGGGGATGCCGGGATACCTATACATAAATGAAAGAAAGGTTTTGCTTGATGAAAGCGTTGAAGTCAAAGACCACAAAGAAAAGCACAAGTCCCTTTCCGATATAAAAAGAGGTACGTATATATATGTCGTGACTGAACAAACATTATCCGGCCCAAACGCAATCCGGGTTTACCTCTTGCCCGGCATTATAGCTCACGGCGATAAACATAATTATCCATTTATGCAAAAGGAAGAGGATAGCGATTAAACATTCAGGATTATACCACACCATCTTTTAGCAATGCCCTGGCCTCGGAAAAGGCCGTAAGGAAATTCTCTACGTCATCGGGAAATATGATTACTGAAGAGCGGTTAAATGTGCCGTCATCAGATCGTGTGCTTTCTGCTATTATTAAGAACCGCTTGCTGTTCTTTGCCTCTCTGACATCAAAGAAATATGTCCTTTTCCCTGCCCTGATCATCCTTGTATAAAGACTTGCCTTCTCACTCATTGAAACTACCTCCATTATTAAAATTTACCACATGAATGGATAACCATCGTGCCCTTTGGAATCAGTAAGTCTCATAATGAACCCGATGCCGCCTGCATCAACAGCCCACAGATCGGACCACAGCTCTCCTGAAACATTTGATTCGAGAACTATTCGCTCATTATCAATCCAGGCAGGTGTCCCGTTCCAGACGCCATGTTCTGAATTATTAATATCTGTATTCGTAACATTAATCTCTGTACCGCTATAAATATCAAGTACGTGAACGTTTACATACCACGGCTCATTTACATCGTATACAACCTTAGTTGGTTTCTCATACGCAATCCTTCTGCCATCAGGTGACCACGCCGGTTTCCAGCGGTCATGATTGTCCAGAGATGCTGTAAGATTTTGCGCCAACCTGCTGCTTAATTCCACGACAATGATATCAGTCTTATTCTCCAGCTGTGATGTATAAGCTATCCTTGAACCATCCGGGGACCATGATGGCCATAGGTTGTTGTAAGAATCATCTGTCAGCCTTGTCTCTTCATTTGTATCTATGTTGATTATATAGATGTCACTTTTTATCCCCGTATTCTTTGAATAAACAAGCTGTCTACCATCAGGTGACCAGGACGGCCAGTAACCTTCGGTAATCCAGTTTATGCTGCCTGAGACTAAATCGAAAATATATATTCCATCACTATTTTCACGATTAGAGTGAATCGCGATCTTAGTCCCGTCGGGTGACCCGGCTGGGTGAGTGTATACAATATTCGCATCAGTATTCGGCAGGATTGTTTTCAGATTGCTGAGGTCCGGAGACATAGTGTATACCTCAGATGTGCCGTTTCGGTTTGATATGAACATCAGCCTGTCTCTGTGGACCTTTCCAATTACAGCGCCATATTCTTCTCCAAGCCTGCCTTTAAAGATCACGACATAGCGGCCTTTTTCAATATTATCTGTTGGCGCTTCCATCACTATTCTTTCAGTTATTCCACCGGGGTCAATAGGGTGATCCGCTGATATGATAAAGGTAGATATCATTTCCCTTGTGCCTGTTGTCGCGGAGTCATAGTATATCTCGATAATCCCTTCGTTCAGGGGTTCTTCAGACAGATTCTTTATCTTTATCGCGTCAGCGCCATCCTTTATAACAGCGAGCCTCCCCCTGAAGAAATATTCTGTAAGTCCCGACGCATATGCAACTGCCTTGGGTATTAATATATCAGAATAATCCTTGTAGCAATTCGGATCAAGGTAGGCAGTTTTACCTGCCTTTTCTCTATCACTGAAGAGATTCAATATCGGGTTAAGAAGACCAACGACAGCAAGATGAGGTATGTCTATCCCGTCTGATGTCCGCCCCCTGTAATACCGGACGTCATCCGTTTTCCCATCCTCAGCAACTATTTCATACTTAACAATGTCAATCCAATCCGGACTATCATATTTTTGAAAAACAGTTCCTTCACTCAGGAAATTATTATTGCTGTATTCGGCAAGTCCCTTCATCGCCTGACTTCCGTCATTATCCCAGAAATAAGACAGCTTGCTGAAGGTGATCTTATTGTTTGTCAAGGAATCATTACCAACCTTTCGACCATCCTCCACAAATCCTTCCAGATATGAACCATACATAATCCCATGCCAGATATGATCATAAAGAAAGTCATTGCGTGTATGGGCAGGCACAGCCATATCTTCCAGCATATGAAGACTGTGCCCGAGAGAGAAAAATGTCATTGCATAATTATGCTCACGATCATCCTTAGTCTTTGCAGTGAGTGCATTATAGAAATAGCGCCGCGTATCAGGCCATGCAAAGTAATTATGCGGATAGGCATCTGAAGCCTTACCGGTCACCCTGTCTACAGCTGATGTCCCGTTAAGGTCAAATCCGGGCTCGCAGAGCGAGACAATCGAACAAATGAGACGTCCGGCATTACTCTGCTCTGCAGACGGGTAAAAAAGAGCAAGGAAGTCTGCGAATATTCCTACCCCGTAATAATTATTGTCAAGACCGGAGTTTGATACAGGGTCATGGAAATGGTGCTGTGACCGCTCGGTAGGATGATCTTCAGCCTCGCTCCCGGAGACCAGTAAATATTCTGCTGAATAAGGCTGAGCAGATCTCGTAGGGAATTGCCGCCGGAACGACTTTCCAAACACTTTGTTATTGCGCTCTACCTGTTTAATCATTTCGCTATCTGAAACTTCAGGATGAAAAACAAGTTGAGTGCCAAGACCGTCTTTTAAGTCAATGTCATCTTTCAGGTAACGTTCCAGAGTCCTATCCTTTAGCATGCTGTCAACTGCCGATGCAGTAATCGCCGGATGTGTATAGTTGCTGCCAAATCCGAAGGAGTAATCAGCGCACAGTATGCTGGAAATTCCTATAATTATAATAAGCATTACTCCGTACATTGTAGACCTCCTTTAAAATTTCTCTATCTTCCATAAACCGAATATATCTTTACGGAACCAGATATACTGAGTATATCCATCATCCGGATTCCCTATTCTGGCCCTGTATTTTGCCTCATTGTCTTTTATATAAACCGGATCTATTTTTATTATATGTGAGGCTATCTCCGGCAGCTTATCCTTAATTGACTCAAACTGCGTTCTATATTTCCATCTTGAATTAAAAGCAATGTATTTAAGGGCCCCTTCAATGTCACCGGCTGATAGGTGACCGATCATAGAACCCCACAAGGCCTTAAGATCTTTATCAACATTGACATCAATTGAGTCTCCGGCATGCACGGTAATATTCCAACATAATAAATATATGATGGATAGCAATATCAGTTTACGGTTCATCAGAAATTTAGTATTTTCCATAATCCGTAAATGTCCCGTTCAAACCAGATGTAATGCGCAGCATCATCGTGGTAGACTCGGGCCTTTGCAATATTGTCATTTAGGGTTACAAGCTGGATATCGCCCAAGCTGCTAAAGAACTCTGACAATTTATCTCCGGCGGCGTTAAACTGCTCCTCAAATCTTTTCCGTGTCTCAGGTATAATCATAGATAATGCGTTTTCATTGTTATTATTTTCAAAATTATTTTTGAATCCTTTCCATATTTGCTTTAACATATTTTCGACATAACTTCTTTCCATTCCTGTAAACTCAAATTCACGGGTATAACTATTCCCCGCGGAATCTGTCAGGTTTATTGTCAGCGTATAGATTCCGGGGTCATTTATTAATACTGTATAACGAAATATATCTTCATACACCACCTGTGCTTCTGCAGGCCCTGAGATCTGGATATTACTATTGACAAACACTGTATCCTGAGGAACTTTTATTCCAACAGTTAGAATGAGCGGCACAATTCCTGCCTCTTGCGCATAGATTAAGACACCTTCGTTTACATCAGGAGATCTTGATAACTCTATCGTATCAGTAACCATAGTCCCGTCTTTATCAACAACTTCTGCAGTTATTATATTCAAACCCTCTGTCAGCGGAACATAGTTTGCCGAAAAGTAGCCATTATATGTATTGGCGAGGACGCCATTAACGCGGACGCCGGCATCCATATTTCCGTTTCTGAAAGACCCTTTGACGACTGTATCATCACCGGCTATAGTCCCTCCGTTTTCAGGATAGCTTATATCTATGGAATAGTTATTCCTGTTCAGGATAAAATTATGAATCAGTACTAATGTATCTTTACTGAATGCAGATGCATTAACATTGACTTTTTCTGCATCATATCCTGTTAAGAACCCGCCTGCCTCAAAGGAATTGCGTGGTATACCCCCGATCAGATAAATACCATTGTTGTCGGACACTGCATTAAAAGATGATCCTGTTACTGAAACAGTTGCACCTTCCAAAGGTTGACCAGCTGTATTCATAATATGCCCTGTAAGGGTAAATGTATCCGGATGGCTGAGAGGCAGCAGAACTATGTCCTGAGCAGGTGGGGAATCACCACCCAATAGCAATATCTTAGCAATCTTTGGTTCATACCCATTTTTCTCAACAGATATTGTTTTATCCCCACTGTTTATGTCCTTTATTCTGTATTCTCCGTCTTTATCACTTATTACAGACACGTTCTCACCGTTCTGTGAAATCAGGGTAACTGCAGCTCCGGAAACTGGAAGACCCAGAACTCCGTTTAATATGCGTCCGGATACCTCCGACGTCTCAGAATAAGTGTAAACGATATCAATATTGGCACTCATGGAGTTTCCGGAAAGGTCTGAGGCCTCGATTGTAATGTTATTGTGGCCGGGCTGAAGAAATATATTTGCATTAAATCTACCGTCTGAGACAGGAACGTTCATATTATTGATGTAATTATTTATCAGGGACACACTCTGGACGGTTGGATCATCTACTATCCCTCCTATCATCAATTCCTGGCTGGTAACAACTGACCCGCCTGAAGGATAAGAAATCTCAACATTCGGCGGTGTGCAATCAATATTCAGGATGATAGTTCTGGCAATAGTTATCCCGGATTCATTTGTCACATCTATTGATATTGTGTTGAGACCGTCCTGCAAAAGGAGGTCGCTGTAATAATAGAAGCCTTTCTCATTATAAACAGCATCTGTATTATTAATCAGCACTCTGACAGGCAATTCCTCATAATCGTATGCATACACCCTGACCTGCTCATATCTGTACATCTCAGACAATTGACGCTGGAGGAGTTTATCAAACGACGGATTTTTCACTTCAAGATCGTATTTGTAATACTCACACACCGGAGGAAACTCGCCAGGCACGAGGCATATATTTTCAAGAACAGGGCCTGTTTCGGGAAATATCTCCACAAGGGCCATGAGGTCCTGATCCCACCGGAACTTGACCCTCTTAGGGTTGTAGAACAGCAGTTTGACAGTGGGACTAACTTCCGCCGGAGATAGTTCCTGATCTGCAAAATATCCGGTCAAGTCGAAATAGGGTAAGCCTTCCTGAGTATAACCGTCAGGATTAGCGACAGTCACATCAGGAGTACTGATACCTGTAATTACCATCTTTATAGGCGTATGTATTGTTGAATCTGACACGTTTTTAAGCACCATGTCGAGTGCAAGCATGTTGGTCCGCACGTTAAGGACGGGAGATTTAAATTCAATCCTGGTAAGATCATTAACATTCTGTTCAAGCAGTTCTCCGTGTGCAGTACCGATGCCCGGTATCATGATTACTAATAGAATCATAATCGAGATGAGGCATTTAAGAATTCTCTTATTTCGGCCAAATAAAAAGACCCAGATGAGTCCTCCTCCCAGTAATATCAATGTCCCTGGTTCCGGCACAGCAGTTATTGGGTCCATCACATCATCTATTGCTGCAATGGAGGTGAAGCCGTCATCCTGATCAATCAAGTCAAAACTAAGCATCACAGAAGTGCCATAGATGAAGCCTGAGATATCCAGTGAGAATGGGACAAAGTCATTAAAGGGTTCCAATGAAAGGGGCGCAGCCAGGAAATTCCCATGTCCATCATCAAGACTTACCTGGAACGAATCCGGTGGATATGAAAGGTAATCTGGAGAGAGGATATCATCCGGCCCTGTAATATCAAAATAGTATTTAAAGTTCAGACGATCTCCAGATACGACAAATATCGTATATATTGACGTATCATACACCCCGTAAATTCCGCCGGTTCGCAGTATGGCCGCCCCCTGATCAGCAGTGACATCTCCATACGTATCCCATCCGAGGAGTCCGGAGCTAAAATCACCATTGATAAGCTGTCCGGCAGAATAACGGGGTAAAAACAGGATTATAATAAATAAATATGTTAGTGTTCTACTTATATTTATCAATGTTGGCCTCCGCTTAATTAATCGCAACACCTCAGTGCGAAAGGGATTACACATAATCAAATAAATCAATTGACAAAAGGCTTTAAATATCTTATTTATCAGTCATGATTGAATTCTCAAAAATACTCTATTTGACTGATTTCTCGGAATCGTCAGAGTACGCTGGTCAATATGCAATCTCCATCGCCGGCAAATACGGATGCAGGATTTATGCTGCACATGTCGTTGAACCCTTTACCTATGCCGACGATTTCGGTATTGACTACGGCGCTCAATTCAGGGAGATGGAGGCCACTGCCGGAATATTGCTGGATAAAACAGTGGCCTCCATAAAGAGTACCGGCACAGACGTAGAAAGCGTGATGCTATCTGGCAATCCCTCTGTGGAGATAGTAAAGTTTGCAGAAGAACAGGCAATTGATCTGATTGTAATGGCTACTCATGGCCGGTCCGGCATTGAACACCTTCTAATGGGGAGCGTGGCAGAGAAAGTCCTGAGAAAATCACCCTGCCCTGTCATGACCATTAAGAAGAAGTGACACCGAATCTATACTGTAATCTCTTTCTTTCCCAGGAGTTCTGTAAAAATAGCAACCACATCAGGGTCAAGCTGACCTCCGGATAATTTCCTTATCTCCTCTATTGCCATTTCAGAGGACATCGCCTTACGGTATGGCCTGACATTCATCAATGCTTCAAACGTATCTGCAACTGCCAGAATCCTTCCTTCTACAGGGATGTCCTTTCCGGATAATCTGAACGGATAGCCCCTGCCATCATATCTTTCATGATGGTACAATATATATGGAACTACTGGTCTGAGAAAATCTATCTTCATGATCATACCGGCACCTACCCTCGTATGCCTGCGTATCAGACGCATCTCTTTAATGGTCAGCCGTTCGCTTTTGCTTAATATCTCCTCTGTAACGCATATCTTGCCAATGTCATGAAGGTAAGCCCCTATGTCCAGCTCTTCTATCTTCTCCCGTCTCCAGCACAATGCCTTTGCTATTGCTACGGCATATCTCGCTACCCTGACTGAATGACCGGTACCGAGCGGGTCTCTCATTTCAATATAAGTAGAGAGTCTTGTAATGGTATCCCTGTTCCGTGCCTGCAGCTGTCTTATCCTCTGTGTCTCAAAGGCTTCATCGGTTGATATGAAGGGGGTCAGATATGATGATTGAGGTGGCGCCGCTTCGTTGACCGCACATGCATCAGGGATAACATCAGTGTGTCTGAACAGACAAAGCAGATTAGGACTCTGTCGGTACTTTATCTTTATGCTGAGGTTTTTTATATACCTCCTGAGATAGGTATCATCTATATTCATCTTCAGCTCCTTTTGGCATACACATCTACTTATTATTTTGTGCCTTGATTGCACTTTCAGTTTTTACTGTAAAATACGGTTTGATCTTCCCGAATAATTTGTCCCCGATGCCATCTACTTTTTTCAGGTCTTCAACCTTAACAAAGGGACCATGTTTTTCTCTGAATTTAACAATTGCCTGTGACTTTTTTTCCCCAAGCCCGGGTATAGCGGCCATGTCATCTGCAGACGCTGCATTTACATTTAATACTGCCATCTCACCTTTGGAGACTGGAGCTGCGGCTTCTGCCATTACCAAACAAGGTTGAACTGCAGAGATACTTAAAAGCAGAAGCAGGTAACTTACAGTTAATGCTTTTTTCATCATTTTTCTCACCTCCTTTCATTTTCTTTAAACTCAACATTGAGCAACTTCAATGCCAGTAAATTTTACATCTCTATTAGCACCTTAAACCCCTTGTAAAATATAGGTATAACGATTCCACGATTCAGATATAACATTTTAAATTCACAGGTATCATGCACACAAAAGAGGGCATATCTGAAAAAGGATTGCACTCGCGCTTGTGCAATGGGTAATATTCGCAGGCTTTCTAAGAAGATTAATTTGTTCTATAATGACAAGGAAAGGCGATATGTTCGGATGAACCGTCATGAGCCGAGGGCTCACAAATTTGCATGAAAATAATCCCCCTTAATCCCCCTTTTTCAAAGGGGGAAATTAGTTACCCCACTTTAGAAAAGGGGGGCAGGGGGGATTTGAAAGGCTATTTCGAGTGAAGATAAAGGAGATTGGGAAAGTATACTTAGTCGGCGCAGGGCCGGGTGATATAGGGCTTTTCACACTGAAGGGAAAGGAGTGCGTGGAAAAAGCCGATGTCATTATTTATGATTACCTTGCCAATGCGAATATCCTTTCCTTTGCACGGCCTGAGACTGAATGTATATTTGTCGGAAAACATGGCGGTAAATCCATTATGCCTCAGGAAGAAATTAACAGATTAATGATCAGGAAGGCGTCTGCAGGTCATACTGTAGTCAGGCTTAAGGGAGGTGATCCGTTTATCTTCGGACGGGGGGGAGAAGAGGCCGAAAATCTTTCAATAGCAGGTATCCCCTTTGATATAGTTCCCGGTGTAACTTCTGCTATCGCAGTACCTGCACTGGCCGGTATTCCTCTAACTCACAGGAAGTATTCATCAAATATCGGAATCGTAACAGGGCATGAATACACTTTGAATAAAAATAGCGCTATGGCATGGGACAAGCTTGCAACCGGAGTAGATACACTTGTAATTTTAATGGGTATAACAAATCTCTCTTTTATCGTAAATAAAATAATAAAACATGGCCGTTCCCCTGCTACACCTGCTGCAGTTATTCAGTGGGGGACTACGCCTGACCAAATTACAGTTACAGGAACCCTCGGAAATATAGTCAGACGGTCAAATGCAGAGCAGATTAGACCGCCGGCCATTATAGTAATTGGGGATGTAGTAAGATTACGCCCGCGGCTTACAACAATATCTTATGCATCTGTCAGGACTGATAATCCCATGGGAGAGGTCTTTGTCGCTGCAACACATGAGGGTGTTTGCAGGATTAGCTTTGGAAATGAGAGGTCATTTCTTAAGGAGATAAAATCAATTTATAAAGACTCTTTAATCCTTAAAGATGAGCAGCAATTAATGCCGGTCTTATCTGAGCTTGGCAATTATTTTAGCGGACATACGACAAAGTTCACTTTTAAGTTAAACTTAACCGGCACAGATTTTCAGAAATTAGTCTGGAAGGAATTACTTAATATTCCTTATGGAAAGACCGCTTCATATAAAGATGTAGCAATTATGATTGGAAAGCCTCATGCTGTCAGGGCAGTAGGCGGTGCCTGCGGAAAAAATCCTATCCCCATTGTCATTCCATGTCACAGGGTCATTAGCGCCGATGGAAACATCGGTGGATACAGCGGGGGGCCCGGAATAAAAATGGCGTTGCTTAAAATAGAAGGGATTAAATAGGGACAGCGCCTATTTATTTGCAGACATTGTCAGGGCTAAATAAATAGGCGCTGTCCCTATTTAATCCCAGGCGGCATCCACAATTCATAGAGCACTCGAAGTGATATAAATGCGATACATATTCCTATTGTGATCCCGGTAATCACAGGGAGCCATGAAAAGTTGGTGCTGACGAAACGAACCAGATAGAGTCCGGCTATATCAAGTAAAAAAGAAATGCCTAGCATACCGACAAGTAAAACCTTAAGCCATTCGGCCAAATTAGTAAAACAGGTCAGTGTCCCCAGGGACAGTAAGAGCAGCGAAAATCCGAACAAGTGGACATGTGCCACCTGGGCCATCTGCTGTAGGGAGACAGGCTTTATACCACCTTCATGCTCAGGCATCATCCCGTCATGCACATGATCGTTATCTGCATCTTCTTTGTCATCCAGGTTTACCTCTTCTTCAACGAAACCTTTCTCCTTTATAATAGTCTTCTCTGACTCTGAAAGAATTTGTCCGCCGTAATGGTCTGAAATAGAAGCAGGGGTAAGCCCTACCGACAGGGCTGCATTAAGGGCGCCATTCAGGTAACCGGCGCTCAGGGTTATCACAAATCCCGTGATGAGAATCTTCCATGAAGTGGAAAGCTGAGATAGTTTAATTTGATTTAACACCATGAGAACCTTAGTGGTCGCCATCAGTGTGTATGAAACCCATCCCCATGCGAATGACCCCGCCTGAACCATTTTTTCTTAGTCTGACCGGACGGGCTCGCAACGGATACATTTTCCTGTTCGGATTGTTTATCATGAGAATGAGGCACTTCATCGCCTGTATGCACATGATCACCCTTCTCATGTCCAAGCTTGTGGATATGAACCTCAGGGACAGGTTCATGCAGATGATCGTGCTCATGCTCATGGGCATGCAAATGGACATGTCCGTGCTGATCTACACCATGGATATGGCGATGTGCATGGAGAAAGCTCTTGATAATACTCCTATGCTCTTCATCCATTTCAGCCTTGTGAAGCATATCATGCAGGAGTTCATGGGTCCTTACAGCAAGGGGCAGTTCAAGGCTGTGAGCCTCCAGCATTTCTCTGTCATAGAGTATCTCTGATGAGGGGCCGTCCGCAACTATCTTCCCTCCGCTCAAAAGCAGACTGCGGCTGCAGACCTCGAGTGCAATATCAAGATCATGTGTACAGAGCAATATGGTTTTGTCTGATGACTTAAGCCATTCAATAAGGCGCCGGCGGCTCAACGGGTCCATATTGGTGGATGGCTCATCAAAGACAAGTACCTCAGGCTGATATGAAAGTACAGTTGCAAGCGCCAGTCTTTTTCTCTCTCCGAAAGACAGGTGAAAGGATGACCGGTTCTCAAAACCGGCAAGTCCAACCAACTCAAGGGCATCCTTTACTCGAGCATGAATTGTATCCCTTGAAAGGCCAAGATTCAGCGGACCGAAAGCAACATCATCAAAGACTGTAGGACAAAATAGCTGATCGTCCGGGTCTTGAAATACAATCCCTACGCTTCGCCTGATCTTTGTAAGATTATCACGGGTCACCTCAATTCCGTCAATCAGCACACGCCCGCTGCTCGGCATCAAGACCCCGTTTAACTGACTCATAAAAGTTGACTTCCCGGCTCCGTTAGGTCCTATGAGTGCAACCTTCTCTCCCCTGCCAATATTACAGGTGATACCTTTAAGCACCTCGCGTCCATCCGGGTAGGCAAAACAGACATCATCAACTAAGATTGCACTATTATCAGACATCAAAATCTCCTCATTGCTCAACACTCATTGCTCTCCACTCATTGCTATATTATTAATACCACCCCTTAATCGCAGGCGCAAACACCCTGATCAAATCTACAGCCAGAACTGCAACAGTTACCAAAACTATCAAGCCGGCCTTCACGTAATCTTTCCCACATGCCTTAAAGCTTACCAGCGAATGAAGCTCGCCTTCATAACCTTTTGAGAGCATAGCGCTGTATACCCTGGAAGTCCGTTCAAAACTCCGGATAAGCAGCGCCCCGACAAAGTTACCCATTGTTCGAAGAGTATTCATATTCGCCTTCATAACAAATCCTTTTGAACGCATTGCCTTTTCCATCCTTTTTATTTCATCAATGAAGACAAAGATATACCGGTATGTGAAGAGAATCATCTGGACGAGTACTTTAGGACATCTGAGATTCTGCAAGGCGATCATGGAAACATCAAAACGGGATGAACCAAATATGGCATTAGTAGTTAACACTATGGCAACCGCTTTGACAAAAATAAGAATGGACAGTCGAAATCCTTCCCATGCAAATGGAAGACCGATAATATGGAAAGCCGCTTCACCAGGATAAGAGAATGGCAGCATCAGAAAGAATGGAGCGAGAAAAATCACAATTACTTTAATGCTGTTGGATACAAAGTGAAAAGGAATATTTGTTAATTTAATGATTGTAATTGCAATAACCAGAGATGCTGCCGCAACAGGTATGGTCTGAAGGAGCGCTACTACGAATATAAAAAACACGAGTGAAAGGATTTTGATCCTCGGATCCCAGCGCTGAACGGATGACTCTATATGAGAAAACCTGTCTATATCAAAAGCCACTTTAACTTCCTCAGTTTATCCGAAAACAAAGCTTCTCTGTCACCCAAAAATCTTGTGCTGAACATAGTTTCAGTACTGTTTGGTGATCTCTTAGTATGAGATTCTGACATAAATCAGTATGTCGTATTAACGGCTACTGGCCTCTTTAACTGGTTATGCAACATTTTTAGTATATGCCTTCTGTACATGACCTGCAAGCATGTCAGGTCTGGTCTTCTTTAAGAATGTGACACATGCGCCAACTACAATTGCCTCAATTATAAGGGCCGGCACATGGGCTGCCAGGGCATAGCCTGCTGTTGCCCAGTACTCCTCGCCTGAAGTATATAAGGCAAGTGCAAGAATAAGACCTGAAACAAGAACACCGGTAGAACCTGCCAGAGCACCAAAAATCATCTCCAGTCTATCACCAAAGGGAAAGTGGTGTCTCAACTGCCAGACAAAGTAGGCAACCAGAGCCCCTCCTCCAAGCATGACACAGTTAACCCCTATCACTGTCACTCCGCCAAAACCAAAAAGAAACGCCTGCAATACAACACCGAGCATTACGGCAGCAAAGGCTCGAGGTCCAAGAATAACCCCGACGAGACCGTTCATAATAAAATGGATGCTTGTAGGACCAACAGGTATGTGGATCAGGTTGACAACGAAGAAGACTGCTGCCATAACAGAGACCTTTGGTATCTCCTCGAGATTCATCTTCCTCATAGTAACTGCTGCAATTATTGCTGTTCCGCCAAAACCTGCTGCTAATACCGGCGCAGATAATATGCCATCGGCTATATGCATGTTAACATATCTCCTTTTCTATGAACTCCTGCGTGACTTAAAGTAGAGGATTATTCCCATCAATCCCAGTATATAACCCACACCACCAATAATTGTCGTTAATGAATTCTTCTGCTGCATCTCGGTAAAGCTTCTTACAAGCGGTTTTATTGCCTCACCCACGGACCTCTCTACAGCCTTTTCAACAATAGCCTGGAGTTGAGCATCGTCAAGACGGCTGGCCTGACTTACATCAACATTTTCTTCTTTGATTTTATCCGCTTTTACTGTTTTTGACTTAATGTCTTTTGAAGCTGGTGGAGTTACTGCCTTGGAAGTTTTACTGCCATCGTCAAGATGCAGCTCGCCGGCCGGAAGTGTATACTCTGTCTTGTGCCCCATACCTGCGTCAAGGACAATCCTGAGGTCTGACTTTTTAGGCGCCGTAAAATTAAACTGGCCTGAATCATTAGTTAATCCATGAAGCAATTCCGATCCCGATGAATCATAAACAACAACCTTGCTATTCATAGCCTTCTTACCATCTGCAAAATACCCTTCAACAAAGACCTCATCACCCTCTGCATAGGTAAACATTTGCACCTTATGAGCATATGCAGCGGAGACAAGTACAATTGAAAGACACGCCGTAGCTATGAACAAGTAGATCTTTTTAAACATTTCACCTCTCCTAAAAATATAAGCCATTTATTATTATCAACATAAATAAAAAAGCCATGTAGGCCCCGCTATCCAGCGGGTTTCAGGCCTACATGGCCACATTTCAATCTCAACTCCAAAAAAACCTTCAAATTCCTTACTATTCTTTGAAGAGGTTCGCCTCTCCGTTGTTGATAACAATTAAACATTAAATAATAAAAACTGTCAAGAATATTTGACAATAGAGGAATCATTTTGAGGAGGTCACAAAAGTTGAGAGTAATGCCGCCATATCACGCAACTGGGAATATATCGTTTCGGTTGTCAATGAAGATTTGGATGCCTCCTTGGCCATTGTTGCCAGCTTCTTTATGGTCACCCCTTCAACCTGAGGCAAATATCCTGTACCGATGGAAGCCTTCATATCCGGCACATATTTTTCATTAACATTCAGTATGGCTGCCTTTGTAACATTCCCCTTTGTATCTATACCTATCGCCAGGTTGACCTCTCCGTGCATGTACTCAATTTCAACAACCATAGCCGCTCCTTTGGCCGCTCCGCTATTGCTGTCACGGGCTACATAATATGTGTAAACTCCTTCATCTAACCTGACTCCATATTCCTCATTTGCCTTCTTTGCCTTATCCCGGTCCAGCATCTCTTTCCGCAGAACAACCTTAGCCCCGGCAGGCAGTATCTGCTTAAGCGCCTCCCCTTTTTTCAGAAATACGACCTGTGGACCCGCATGGCCTTTATGAGCCATGGCAGGGCCGGACAAAACAGTTATCCCTGAGAAAAGGGTGATGACCGTAATAAATATTAAGCATCGTAAATGTCCACGAAATGCTCTGTAATGTAACACCCTGGCCTCCTCACTATTCTTTCTAAAATTAATCCTACAGTTATTCCTAACTTGTTTCAAGATCTACTAACCTTGCATAGTTTATTTTCCTGTAATAATTTATAATCAACAAACTGGATTAATAGCTGAATTTTCATATCCTCTCATCAATTGACCTGGATACCTATTTCTTCTTCGTCCCCATGTCATAAGTCTTTACCCAGAGGACTGCCCCTATTTCAACAGGATACTCCTTGCCTTCATGCGTAAGGGTCGCATCATCGGTATTCAGAGCTGCAAAGCCCCACCAGCCTGCCCTCGGCATTGCATAAGTAAAAACTCCGTTCTTATCAGCCTTAACTACCTGAGTAATCATTGGATCTGCGGGAACTTTTACAGTTCCTTCCTCATTGTAGTATTCCACCTCAACCTCTGTAAAAGGAGCAGGTTCGTTATCTACCATCACAACCCCCTGAAACACATTCCCTGTCCATAAACCGTATGGCCTTGTCAGCGGGACGATTTCTGTCTTCAGACCAACTGCCTGATCCCAGCCTTCTTCCATACCGAGTGAGTTTACGATAACCTTTGTGTAGTGAATTATGAAGGACTCTTCTGCCGGTTCCCAGTAAGGCTTTGGTTCTACATAGAAGATATGATCACCTGGAGTTTTTAAAGTATAGGCACTTTTAAAGGCGGTAAATTTTTTTCCAGCCCTGTCCGTAACATTTAACTCTTTTAGAGAACTCAACAGATCAATATTTTTTTCTCCAATAACCACACCAAACCGGACCGGTTTTTCTGCACTCATACCATGCCCCTCAAATGGATGAGTGAACAGGACGTCCAGTGTAATATCACGCTTCTCGTTTTGCGAGACCATCTCGTCAGATGGGATAATCATCTCGAAATGGGCATATGCCGTACTACCAACATATGTCCAGAAAATCAAACCTATCAGCGCTGCCCATGTTGCTTTAGTAATCTTATTCATTGATGTATCCTCCATGTTATTCTTATTTAAAAGTTCATCTGCGCCCTGAGCCCGAAGACGGTAATAGTGTCAATATCGGCATTACCACCTGCATTAGTAATTACCTGCACGTCAGGAGTAAGCGTAAAGTGGTCGCTGAAACCTATCTTGTAATAAGCCTCAATATGGCCTTCATCATCCGGATTGGCCGCTGCACCGGATGATTGATCATTAATAGCAAGAACTCCGGCAGCTATTCCTATAACATCATTGTCTCTATTCCAGAATGACCCGTTTAAAGATACACCACCGCTGATGGCAGACTTAACGAGATTTTGATCTATACCATCATCAATAGCGGCATATCTGACGAACAGACCTAAACCTCCGATAACCTCCTGATCAAAACTCAAACCGAAACCTGTGTTGGTTTTATCTGTTTTGGTCGGATCACTTATATCTGTATAATTTCTGGCATCGTAAATATAATAAAATCTGTAGTTTCCTTCCCTTCCAAACAGTCCAGGTTTTATATTAACCTGTCCTGCACCATATGCATTGGAAGTAATATCATCAAACCCTGAACCAACTCCATTTGCTGCGGTTAATGTTATATCAACTACCTTTGCCGGACTGTATGTTAAAGAAATACCCGGTGCATAATAACTATCGAGTTCAGGAAAGATTGAGCCGGCATAGCGAGTGAACATCCCTGTGATAAACTGATCTGTTTCATCATTGGCATAAGCGTTCTCATCATGACAACTATGGACGTCTAACTTCCCCACTCTGAGTCCCAGCTGACCATCAAGAAAGTTCCCTTCGTAGTATGCCTGAGAAACAGATATCGAAGCAAATGCATTATCTGCTGTAGAAAGCTCCGTAATAAATGCATCATAATTTGGCGTTGATAATGCATTGAGAGGATCATTTACTCCACTGCCATTTCCTGCCTCAAGTGCGACAACAACTTTACCTGTCTGAGTTACACCGGCCTCAAAGATTAAATCAAGAGTATAAGTAAAATCTGTCACATCACCATTGTCAGCAATACCGTTTGTCCCCTGAAGTATTGAGGTAATACCGCCGGAGATATTTAATTTGCCTATCTCATGCGGGATGATGTGGCCTCCGTCATCCTCTTCTTCAGCCTGGGCAACTGCCGGCTGTGTTAACATAAAACTGAAGAAGACCGCTCCTGCAACTGCTGATGCTGCGATGCCTTTCTTGAGACTTTTCCTGCAAATCATTCTGTTTCTCCTTTCTTACTACTATGGGTTAAAAAAAAGACCACGGAAGTTGGAGCTCACCCATCCAGGCAAGCTCTGCAGAAACCTCCGTGGTCTCCTGGTTTAATCAAAAAAAAAGCCGTGAATGCCACCCGCTCCCGCGGGTTATTGACCTTCATGGCCTTGATTGTTTATTGATAATTCTTTAACTATCAGTAGCTACTGCTGAAGAGGTTCGCCTCTTCGTTGATGGATTTTATTAAACACGACATTTTAAAATCTGTCAAGAATTTTTATAGACTAATAGATTTTTCCAAAGTTCTGCTGTCGTATTCACATCACACATCACAATAATTCTTGACATAAAAATATCTGTCTG
>JADLDG010000060.1 GCA_020846775.1 Nitrospirota bacterium | reverse complement strand
ACTAACAGTCCGCTTATCCTGAACCTGACATTCCTTTCGTTTTGAGCAGACGCCTCAAGCCGCACAATTACATTCCTCAGCCTGCTGTCAAAACGTGAGATAGTCTTCTCGACATCATTACGGAGCTGCTGTTTTATTGTTGGACTTCTTGGGTCCTCGGATGTAAAGTCCCGAAGGCCATATACAAACAGAGAATTGCTGACTTCTCTGTATTCAGCAGGCACAGGGAATATATTTCGTTTTGTGTTAAGAAGATTCTCAAGATCCCTGACGACCGCGGCCTTGATTTGATTGATACCGGGAAGACGATTCTGAACAGGCTCACTTGATACCGCTGGTTCATAATCAATGAGCCTGTCCAGAACAGACGTCTCACTATATTGGTTTCTATTCATACTTCACAGGACTATTTATCCGCCCTTATTTGCCTGAAGGTCCCAGTTAGTTTTGACATCCCCTTTGGGTTTACCGGTAGCATGGTCTGTCTCTGTATACGTCCAGTCAATCTTTCCATAGGAAAATGATACCTCTTCAAGAGGTAAGGGTTCTCCGCCCTTTGAAGAGCCAGAGGGGCTGAATGAACTGACGACTGAGTCGTACAACTTTATTTCCATGTACTTTTGTTTGTCTCCTGATGCACGGCACAATTCAAGTGTTATCTCCTTGATATGCTCTCCGTTTGCGCAAAAAAGGGCCAGCTTCGGGGTGGCCTTGTCCACAGTTTTTACAAAAGAAAAAGGGGCGAAATTTGCACGCTGCGCCGTACGGCCGCCTCCGCTGCTTGCGGAACCTGAGGAAGGCTGGGATATAGCTGTGTTAAAAGACAGCACTTCAATCCATTCCTTGTGCTTGTCATCGGTACTTTCTCCTTTAATACTGTCAATTTTTAAAAACGCATCAAACATTGTCTGCTACCTCCTTAAAAAGTTAGATTATTTACGCAACCTCCACTTCTACTGTTTTGCAGGCGGAGGCAGGTTTGCAACCAGCCTCAAAGAAACGCTCAGTTCATCAAGCTGATAATGGGGCTTCAGAAAAGCAACAGCCCTGTAAGCGCCTGGTTTACCCGGTATTTCGCTTACATCTATCCTTGCCTCCCTCAAAGGATGACTTGCCTTTGCCTCCTGTGAGGCGTTATCGTCAAGCAATACATAACTTGCAATCCACCTGTTAAGGAAGTCTTCAGCGTTTTTACGGGTCATGAAACTACCGATCTTGTCTCTCATCATAGACTTCAGGTAGTGGGCGAATCTTGAAACTGCGAGTATATACTGCAGTTGCGAAGATAAACGTGCATTGGCATTAGCCGATTCTGAGTCATAGACTTTAGCCTTATTAGCCGTTTGTGTGCTGAAAAATGCTGCATAGTCAGTCCCCTTGCAATGCACGAGTGGGATGAATCCCAGATCGGCAAATTCCTTTTCTCTCCGGTCTGTAATGGCTATCTCGGTAGGACACTTGAGCGCCACGTCTCCTTCATCTGTTTTAAAAGTATGGACCGGCAAGCCTGAAACAAGTCCTCCGCCTTCAACACCCCTTATAGCCGCTGTCCAGTGGTACTTGGCAAAGGCATCTGTGAGGCGCGTTCCAAGGGCATATGCGGCATTACCCCAGAGGTATTTACCGGTATCAGTACCATCCACATCTTCTTCATAATTGAAACTTTCTACTGGTACATTTGCCTGGCCGTATGGCAGCCGCATCAGAATATGAGGCAGGGCCAGCGCCACATACCTTGAATCCTCCGACTCGCGGAATGACTTCCACTTGGCATATTCCACGCTCTGGAATATCTTTGAAAGATCGCGGGGTCCGCTGAGTTCCTCGAACTTGTCCCAGTTAAACAATGTTGGCGATGCTGCAGAGATAAAAGGTGCGTGGGCTGCTGCAGCGACCTGTGATATCTTTTCAAGAAGAGAAAGGTCCTGGGGGTTGTTTCCAAATTCATAATCACCAATCAATGCCCCGTATGATGCACCGCCGAACATTCCGAATTCTTCTTCATATATCTTTTTAAAAAGGGTAGACTGATCAAATTCGCTTGCCTTTTCCATATCTTTCAAGAGATCTTTTTTTGAAACATTCATTACCCTTAGTTTCAGTTTCTCTCCTGTCTCAGTGTTCTGTACAAGATAGTTTAACCCCCGCCAGGATGCTTCAAGTTTTTGAAAATCAGGATGGTGCATGATCTCGTTGAGCTGAACGGAAATAAGCCTGTCAATCTGTGCAATTCGAGCATTTATCATACGTTCAGTATCTTTTGAAACCGTTATGGTGCCTTCCATAATCTGTTTCACAAACTCACTGAGAACATCCCGTGCCCACCCCTTCTGGCTTTCATCACGGATCATACGTCCCTGTTCAATAATCTGATCTAAAAGACCCTTTTCTTCCTGTACCTCCTGTGCCTGTCCTTCCTGAGCCTGCTCTTTTTGTTGTTCAGCCATATGAGTCCCTCCTTTCCTTATTTATCTTCCTCTGATTTTTCTGTACCGGACTGCTCACTGAGCTTCTGCAGTGTATCTGTATTGGCTATAACGTTCTGCAGCAGTTCATCAAGCTTGTCATTCCCATCCAGTTTGCTAAGCAGGTCAGAAAGCTTGCGCCTTGCCTCCCCCAGCTTGCGCAGAGGGGCAACCTGATCAGCGACTCGTTCGGGATGAAAGTCATCCAGACCTTTAAAACGAAGTTCTACTGCCATTTTGGTGTCATCCCCTGAAAGCTTGTTGTCAACCTTGAAGGCTATCCTCGGTTTCATCCCTTCAAGTACCTTGTCGAAATTATCCCTGTCTATTTCTATAAACTTTCGATCCTTAAGCTTTGGAGGCGGCTCGTCAGGATTTCCTGACAAATCTGCCAGGACACCTACAACAAACGGTATTTCCTTCATCTCGATTGAGTCCCCGATCTCCACGTCGTAGGTTATCTGGACCCTTGGAGACCTGACCCTATCCAGCTTGTGCTGTAAACTTTCTTTTTTTGCCATAATCAACTCCTTTCCTTTTTGTGATTGTCATCTTTTACCACTTCGCAAATATTCCTTATATCTTACTTCCCGTAACTAATAGCCCTTGTTACATCAATTGTGCAAAGTTTCTGAAAAAGTGTCTGTGCCCTGCCCGGGTCATCATCAGTACCGCTTTTTGTCAGACATTGATACAATGCATCAATTACCTCTGCAATCCAGACTGGTGATTCCCATCTATCCAAATGCAGCTCTTCAATCAATGCATTCAACTCTTCAACAATGGGTCTGGCAAGATCAGGCCTGTTTGCCTTAAGGCACAACCTGGCTATGAGAAGGCGAAGGCGGTTCCTTTCTCTTACTGACGGGGCGCTGTTGCATGCAGTGAGAAGCTGATTCAACGCCTGCTTCATTCCCGATGTCTTCATCACTTGAAGCGCCTCCTGCCATAAAGCATCTTCAGAGATAAACGAATCAGTTGCCGCAGATGTCGTTATTGCCGAAACAGGAATCCGCTGAATTGTTTCTATTTCGGAAATGGATTGGAGGTCAACCTCCGGCTGTATATCCATGGCATTCTGTTCAACAGCACTTCCTTCCTCAGATTCCGGTGCATTCACATTCCCTCCTTTATCTTTGATTATCTTGGTGACTACTCTTTCAAATTCCTCAAGAGAAAGGCCAAAATCAGAAAACCTCGGGGCCTTGGAGCCAAACTTTTCATCAAGTATCCCATCTATTTTTTTAAAATCATCCCGGCATGTCTTTATCTTTCCGGCAAGTGATTCATAAAAAGGTATGGGTGATAGTGCAACTGCCGAGTCGAATTCTTCGGCGGTTATCTTCCCTTCTCCTATAAACTCATCGCGTTTCTTCTTCTTTCCATCATCTGTATCGCCAAACTGGTTCCTCGTATCCGCTTCATATCCGACCATGCGGGACTCCTGCCATTTCAGATAGGAATACCCGCTTGTAACCTTGCCGTCTGTTATAGGGATACCCTTAATAAACGGAATCAGTTTCTCGTTCATAAATTCGAGTGGAGCTGCCCTGAACTCCATATCTCCATCCTCAATCACAGGATAAACATGGTCCCAGTAATCGCTCAGGAAACCAATAACTATTTTCAATCCGGCTGACAGTCCATCAAAACCATCAGTATTGATTAATGCCTCGGTAAGCCATGCTGCGATCTGCAGGTCTTTGCTCTTCTTAATAAGCGCATCTTGAGCCACCTTTATTACCTTGTCCCAATCCGATGTTTTAATATCGTGCTGCCATGCACCCCGGTCAAGAGCGTCGTCCGCCCTCCTTGCCTCCTTGATATCTTCATAAGTCTGGCTGTAGCGGAGATCCTCGCCTGCCGGGTTTTCACCCGGTATAGGAGCTAATATTTTTTCAATGTCAACCTGTTTTTTCATTCGAAAATAGCCTTTCAAATCCCCCCTTCCCCCCTTTTCTAAAGGGGGGAACATGATTCCCCTCATTGAAAATGGTGGGAACTAATTTCCCCCTTTGAAAAAGGGGGATTAAGGGGGATTTTTCACGTCCCTATGTGAACCGCTGCTCATGAGAGTTCTCCGGGATCAGGGGGGTTAAACAGTACCTCCCTAATATCCACTATGCCCACTTCCTCATCACCAATCAAGAAGAGGTGCTGCCCCATCCCCCTTGAACATGGTCCTTTCTCCTTTGTCCAGTCAGTCATCCTGCCAAGTTTAACCCGGTCATCCTCATGGAGGAATGATTCCGGATAAAGTACCGGCAGATAACAGTTGAGGTTAAGTCCCTCCCAGGTCGTTACGCGTGCAGTAATCCAGATAAGATCCAACAGAGACTTAGGCGGTGTTATTGAAAGTTCCCTGATTGATTCAAAGGGGACCAATATGTATCGTTCATGTACAATCGTCTCAAGAAAGAAAGAGAGGGTTATATCAATGTCAATGAAACCTGTAAAGCTTTTCCCGTCAATGGTTCCGGATATTACAGGAATTTGAGAGTTTATTTTATCGAACAGTTCGATTGCATCATCAAACCTGTTTTCGTTTAACTTTTCATGTGCAGAAAGATAAAGTTCCAGATAAGGCGGTGTATCAGGAAGAAAGGCCGGTCTCCTGCCGCTTCTGACAACCTCTAATCGTTCCCTTTCCGCATGTATAAGGTTCTTGTAGACCTGTATACCTGTTTCACTTTTCGGATCCAGCGTAACAAGTACATCGAGATGGCGTTCTGCCTTGTCCCATTCACCCAGCAGGGTGTGAACCTGAAACAAAAGCGTCCGTTTACCTGTATCTGCCGGAGAGGACTTCACCTCTTCAATCAACTGCCTGCGTCCATCTGAAAGCTTACCTGACCTGATAAGTTCTTTGGAATCCATTGAAAGGTTGTCCCCCGTTTACAGGTAATAATTATATTAGACTATACTGCTAATTGCAATCGAAACTTATCCTTTTTCTGCTGAAGAGACTGACCACAACCTTATGAAATCAGCAGGTGCCAGAGGTCTTCTAAAAAATGCCAGATAAACCTTTTCAAAAGTCCCACCCATAAAAGTTACATTTGGAACAGTCTTGTCATGAGACATTAATAGATGGTGCCAGCGGCTGATTAGTGCGCCCTGGTCATGAGAATCTTTATGGTCAAGGGGGATAAAGCTATCACCCTCACCTGACATTGGAACTGCATTATTTTGAAAATTCTCAGGATTGTTTGAGATGGCATCTTCCCATTTGGCATTTAGTTCGGACCATCCTGATAAAGGGGGTCTGACCCCGTTTATCTCTGATTCTAATTTTTTTAAATCGCTATATCCCTGAGAAGAGATGTATTCAATCTGATTCCATGTCTTTTCACAGGAATAAGGCATGTCATCCCAATGCTCTTCCCAATTTTTAAGGAGGCCTGAACCCATTATTAACAGAGGATACTGCCTTCCGATATTATCACTGCTGTCCTTTAGAAGCCCGCAGATCAGCATCTCTTTCACAGCCCCTTTGGCCCAGAAACGCCATGAGATTGGATTAAGGTTATTCTTCCCATTCGGAAGCAGATTGCTGTAACCTTCTTCGACCCAATTGGAAAAACTGCGCATCACCGGAAAGTCCTGACCGACTCTGAAATAATCCTTTGCTGCCGGATGCTTGCCGTAAGCTGCCCAGTTCCACGATGAGTCTGGTTTTGTTAATCCCAGCATGTTACTATTTCTCTCGGTGCACCTGATTGTGCCTGTCCCGTTGAAGCGCCTGCACTCCTGAGGATGGCATTTTCCCCGCTGAACTGATAATTAATACTGATATATTTAATTCCCGCCTTTTTAAGTCCATTTCTTTCTTCCGGGAAGTCAGTGGCATTAAAGGTGTGACTACCCCTCGGGAAATCACGCAGAAAATTTATAAAACCCTGCGGACCCGGATAATGCCTCTCAAGGCTGATATTCCCGACTTCAATTTTCAACATAACATCACTGCATGTTACAGGGGACCATGTAAATGTCCTGGTGATAGGATAATTGAAATTGACAAGGTTCTGGGTTTCGCCTTCGCACGATAGCTCCAGATGGCTTTTGTGAGGTTTAATACCGGCATCCGGGTTGGCGCCAATGGGCAATCCTGATATCTGCACCTTATAGTACTGCTGCTGCATTTGGGGAAGTGTTGCAGCTTTTGCCTTAGCCCCCACTGACAGGAAAGAGAGAAAAGGACTTTTAAAAGGTATTGAACCGCCCATGACCTCTTTACCATAATAACCCCTCGCAACCTTCCATTCAATTAATGGCGCTGCAGGTCCTTTGATGAACTTCCACACAAGACCTTCCTGTCCAAAAAGTATCTCAACCGACTGCTGACCGGAAACCCCTTGTGACTCCGCAAGCACCTCCTTTTCCCACTGGCTTTGTAACTGACAGGCAGATTCCATGCGGGCATACTCCCATAGATAATCGAGTGAACCGGTTAGCAGTCTGCTGAAAAGATCATCTGTAGTATGCTGACCCGAGAGACTTACCTTCAGTCTTGAGACAGCCCTGTCAGCTTCTAAGAAGGGTGACTTGCCTGTTAAGGGATCTTCACTGTATGCCTGCAGGGTCATCTTGTATATCTCCCCCCGGGAGGTTGCTGATTGCGTGATTGACGTAAGTGCATTTTTATACTCCTGTAATGCCTTGATAGCTGTTGACTGGGATTCCTGTGTCGGTGTTTCAATCTTTCTGCCAATTTTTGCTTTTATCTTGTCAATAAACTTCATACCTTCCTCAGAGGTCTTTGCCACAACTCCCCCTGCAAACCCCGCGTTTTTTACATTCTGAAACTGATATACCTGTTGAAGCCACAAAGGCAGGTTTTCTCCTGTAACTATAGGTTCAAGGTCTGATGCAGCTCTGTTCATGAATGCAAAATAAGGACCCTCCTCTGTTGCCACTCTACTGGCAACAGGCTGATTCTCTTTCATACCATTGAGCCGTTTAGCCCCTTTGGAAAAGGCCAATGCAAAATTCTGCCATGCCTGAAAACTGTTGATGCGATACCACGCATCAAACTCGCCCTTATACCTCTCCCTTATAGTAGAGTCATTGAGCGCTGATTCTATCTCACTGAACATTGAATCTATCGCCTCATTTCCCTTACGGGAGTATGCCGGATCTAATATTACCTCCCCATCTGAAGAGGCATTCCCTCCCCAGAAATCTTTCAGGGTTATCGGCGCTACAGTGCTGTCCCTGTTTGTCCATGTTACAATCCAGCGATAGTTTGAACCCCTTAATCTCATCAGGTCTTTCAAAAGAGACTGAAGAGTCTCTATCTCTTTGTTAACATCGCCGGTATCTGAACGCCAATACAAATAATAAAGAAACATCCGGCCGAACTTTTGTTTCACCGCCGGGGTCAGTTCAAGTTCACCTGATGACAGTAGAGAGAGATACGCCGGTTGAGGACGTGTCTCAAGGGTTTCAAGTTCTTCATCTGCAACCCGTGATTTAAGCAGGTTTATACGCCTCACTATGTGAGAGACATATTGTCCAAAGATTTCATCAGATACAGCAGGGCTCAACGTTGCGACATTTTCTCTCAGGCGTTTATCGAGCGGGACCAGAAATCCCTGTTGGAACAAGTAACAGAACTTATCCTTCAGCAGCTTCTCGACATTAATGCTTTCATGCAATCCGAATCTTGGAATCCACCAGCTCTGATTCTGCTCTTCGATTTTCAGTATCGCCCTATTGAATTGCTCCATACTGTTGATGTCTGTCTGGAAATCACGCTGAAGCACAGGGAGTTTTGCAAATTCGTGCGAGATACCACGAAGTGTCCGCAGATTTTTAACAAAGGAAAAACTTAACAGCCCGCATATGGCCAGCCCGATGACAATCCATGCGGTTACACCAAGATTTCTGGTAAGATTGTTCCACTCAATGGCAACCCTGGTTGGTTTCAGCAGGCCCCTGTCCTTTGGAAGGATATTTGAAAAAAAGTCATGCAGGAACAACCCTTTGCTCGTTCCAGGAAGGACCTCCTTTTCCCCGATCAAGCCTAATGCATTAAGGAAATGAGAAAAAGGTGTGCCCTCCTGACGGCCGCTGCTGAAATAGATCCCCCTGAGAACAGGGGTCTCCTGATACGGACTCTCCTTGAATGCAATCCTGATAAATGTTTCGAGTCCCTTTTTAAGATTATTGAACTCTTCCGGGAATAAGAGCAGCCCCGGGTCAACCTCCCTCGATTCAGGTTTATGTAAAAGCAAGAGGCGGAGATTCCTTAACCGTTCCCCGATGGTATTGATCGCATTCTCAAGAAAGGATGTTACATCTTTTGAAAGATTCTGGTTAATGAAACCCATCGGCTGATCAAGACTCTTTTCCGGCAGGCTTCCGCAGAACTTAGTCATTCCCTGGATAAGATCGCATTTGGTCACCAGGAGGTAAACAGGAAACCTTGTTCCGAGGACCCTCATCAATTCATCAATACGACGCCCGATATTCCTTCCGTCTTCCTCCAGTACTTCTGGAGAGTTTGCAAGGAGTTTATCTGCAGACACCGCGACAATGAGACCATTGAGAGGTTCCTTCTTTCTGTATTTCACCAGGAGGTTTAAAAACTTCTGCCATTCCTCTTTATCGCGACCTTCATCAACAGGGATTGCATACCTTCCTGCTGTATCAAGAATTATTGCCTGCTCAAAAAACCACCAGTCACAGTTCTTGGTACCCGATATCCCCGATGTCTTTGTTACCTCTATAAAAGGTGATGACAGTTTTGCGCTGTTTAATGCAGTCGTCTTACCGGAACCACTCTCCCCCAGGATCATATACCATGGAAGTACATATAGTGGATTACCCTGTTTTTTCAGATGCGAACGCTTCAAGGCCTCAACGGCCTCTTTCCACTTATTCTGGATTTCGGTATGTTCAGTCCTCTCTTTCCCCTGCATGGCCTTCAGTCTCGCTTCATCCTGCGCTATAACCTGAGAAACAAACATCTGCTCTCTGCGCCTGAGAAGTATCTTTTTCAGGAAAAGACTGCCGATTCCGGCCCCGGCTATTCCGAGTAAAAGGAAAAAACCGACCCACCATGGCCAATCCATGACGAGAACAAATCCGAAGATTATTAGAATAGATATAATAACTACGGCTGCGATGAGGACATATTTCAGGTATTTCATTATATTGTCTTTCATTTATGGCACTGCCTTTATAATGTTTTCACTGACCCCGCTCAAGGTAAAATGGTATATAAGAAACAGCAGCCCAAACAGAATAACCGGCGCTGCTATCCCTGAGATAGTCAGGAGTGAAAAGTTGAATTTCTGTTTTTGAGGAGTAATCTCTGCAGCCTGCTGCGGATACGCCTCAGGGAAAAGATCCCCCCGGTCTAAAGAAAGAAGTCCTACAGAACTCCCCATAAGGAACTTGAGGTTGGAAACCTTTAATTGTTCAAGAAGGAAATCGTCTCCTTCTTTGCAATAGCGGCCCTTGAATCCGAGGGTCAGGCAGAGATAGTAGACCTCCCTCACCTCCCGCTGATGAAGCCCCAGATTATTTAACCGTTCAAATACCTCTTCACCGGCACCGGTAGTATTGTAATATATACGCTGGAGTTGTTCCTTCTGCCAGTTGTTTTTCTGATTCCAGTTAGAGGCAAGAATCGTCTCATCCACCCAGGCGCAGATCATAAATTTTGCCTGATTATAATCTTCCTGAGAGTATGATCCTTTTTGAATGCACTGCTCACTTTCTGAGAGAAGGCGAGTGATATCAGCCTTAACCTGTTCATAGGGGGGCTGCTTAATTTGAGCTGATTTTTGAAAGTACACAACGTAGGCCACAATGTCCATAAAACAGTCAGTCAGATGCATATTGGACTCCTTTGCTCATGATAATTACCTGCAGATTGCGTCCTGCAGGGTCCTTCATTACTTTCGTCCCACTACCATCAGCTCTGCTGTCATATCCTCAGGTGCATTGTCCCAATAAAGGGCACAGTTGTGGCCCCTTGAAACAAGCGCCCACTGTTCGTTATGATGGTCTATGGCAAAATAAATGGAATTAGCCCTACGGGGTAATTCCTGAGGTGGAACCGGAAGATGTTCAAGTCCGATACCCGGGAGCGCACGGGCGATGAGCAAGGGTAGATGTTCCCGCGAACTCAGCTTGGCTGCAGTTGATATTGACTGCAAAACGCCCTTAGGATCTTCCGCTGTCTTCAGTACCAGATAGAAACGGTTGCTGCCCTCAAAGATGGCCGGTTTTAATTCCGCAGCATAATATGTCCCGTCAGAAACAAGCGGGATCACATAATCAGGCCCTGCTGTAATTTCATCGAGGAGTTGAGATACCAGTGTCCTGGACGCTGAAAAACATTCTGATATATTTCGGTGACTGTATGCAGGCAGGAGGCGGGTACCGTCTGTTAATTCTCCCATTACAGATACATTTTCTGAAAAGGAGGAAAGCTCGCCGATAAGCTGTCTCAGAATTCCATAAACGGTCCAGGGGTGAACCTGCTGGGTTTCGGTAAAATGATAGAGAAGAGGAATATAGCGATTCAACGACCTCAGCGCCAGCAGATAGACCATATCCCTCGAACCAAACTCGGCGTTTTGTATCCCGCGCTGACTTTTATACTCTTCGAGCTGACGTCCGCGCGCAGATAACTGATCCCGTATTTCCCTGATAAGTTTCATAAGGATCTCAGAACCCGAGATTAAAAGGGACGGCGGGATAAAGGATTGTGACAGATTTACCTCTTCACCGTTTCTCTCCAGTTGCGCAACAGGCAGGAGAAGATAATCTCCAACCTGGTCCTTTTCTGTGTCCCAGAATATTTTAAGGGCATGATAAAGCATTTTTACCTGTCCTGATGGGCCGCTAAGATGCTGATCCCTGACCTCCTCAGCATCATAGGTACTGACAAACCTTGTTGTAACCTCAGAAACAGAATCCATTTTTTCGACGACAGTGACATTTTCGCCGGCATTGTTCCATTTTTTAATACCGATGAATACTGTAAAAGGTTTACCGCCTTCTACCCACGCCTCATCAAAAGACCGGGCATTTATAACTGCATTTTTAGAAAGAACCACATGCGTGCCGTCAGGGAATAGGAAATTTCCGTTCAACAAACTGAAGGACCTTGTACCTAATGCCGCCTTCTGAATATCAATATCTGCAATGCCCCAGAAATAGGGCACAATATAATCATTATAAGGATTCAACAGTGACCGGAGAGACAGCTCGAATAGCTGAAAATGCTGCGGCTGCAAAAAAAGCCCCTGATGCCAGAAAAGAGGTCTTTGAATATCCATTACCTTTTTCCCTTTTCACTTATTTCCTGCGGCCCAAGATCAAGTTTGACCTTCAGCTTTTTTGGATTACCGGAGAAAAAGCCGCGTGGGACCTGATACAGACGGGTTACCTTATCCTTCTTAAGGGAATAATAACCGGCAATTATTCCTATGTATTTCGTCCCGCCGGCACGATCCAGTTTATCTATCCTTTCCTGATTTGGCAGTATTACAAGGCTTGTTGAACTGGTTACAGAGGGATCAAAACGATCGCATTCGAGGGCCTTCTGCATACCTTCCTTTTTATCCGTCAACTGGTTAAATGCGATAGGATCTGTTAGTTGATAGACACAGAGCAGAAGTGTATGCGGGCTTTTCTGAAAAAGATTTAATTGAACGTCACTTTTTAGATTAAAGATAATTGCATCTTTTTTATAACCATATTCGGGAGAGCTGCCCATACTGGCACACGAATAAAACACGGCAGTAAGCAAAATCAGGAATAACAATAAAACATTTCTTTTCATATAACCCCCTGTAAGATTATGATACCTTGTTGTCCGCATTATAATATAACTTCTGGGATATCTTTTCAAATTCCCTTAATAGTTCTTCCATGAGACGTCCGGATTCTATCCAGCCCATGCATGCATGATATCTTTCTTCAAATATTTCATACAGCTCTGCCTTTTTCAGAGGACCGAACTTCAGGCCGCCTTTCGCTCCGGCAGATATCTTTTCCGGAGATAATTCGTCCATAATCTGTTTAACCTTATTTTTAGCAGCCTGCTGATACGCCATGTGAGCTACTAAAAAGGCCTTCCTTATCTGATCAAGATAGTCCTGCAGGGAATCTGTCCTGCTTTGGCTTTCTATGTCAGTGCCGATAATGTGCCTGATTGTCTCAAGCTCAGACTGTTCACCAAGGAGAGTGGTATGTATAACGCCCATTATCTGATTTAAGTTATCAAAAATAGTGTTCAAGGACACGGCGAGCTTTTCCAGATGTTGTTCCGACGACAAATCAAACTTAGAGACATTTTTCCCGAACAACAGGGTAAACAGGTGTGAATATTCTCTCTTTTCTGAAAATCCTGAATCCCCGGCAGCTTCCCGAATATCGAACTGGCGCGCAAGATCTCTGATGATAGATTGTCTCTCGTCTGCAGGCAGACCTTTAAGGGTCTCTCCCAGATATAGTTCAATATTCGCTGCTGATGCAGAAGGATCAGATTTATATATCCTCCTGATCTCTTCAGTCATAGCCTGCTGAAACTCCGGACTATTTTTTTGAGGCATCTTTACTCTTTTCCCCGGGCTTTAAGATAACTGTTTTGTCCAGGAAGTCCTCCTCCGGCTCTTCCTCTAACTGAGTAGGTGGAGGCTTTTGTTCCTGGTCCTTTAATGAAAGGATAACGGTCTTCTCCAGCTCTTCTTCTTTATCCGCTCCCATGGAAGGGATTGTTACTTTCTCTTTTTGTTGTTCCTGGAGTGCAGCACTTTCAACACCCTTCTCTGGTTTCTGGGAGGATAAAATAATGGTTTCCCTGAATTCCTCTTCTGCGTCTTCCGAATTCACATGTTTTATCTGTTCTTTCTGATCTTTCTGATTTGGTGGGGTGTATCCTCGGTCAAGGATCCCCATCAATAAACCATGTATGGCTTCATCGCCCGTATGCTCAGCAGATTTGTCCCCTGCCGGCCGCACAGGATGGGAATAAGATATCTCTTTCAGAAACAACTTTTCCCTGACCTCTCCCCGCAGGACTTCCAGCTCCTGTTTAAACTCCTTTTCATTCCATAACGCGTCATTCTGAAAACCGCCTTTTAATAATGACAGACCCATATTTACAGACTTCTCCCATACAGGGACCCACTCGGGATTAACACTTTTATCTTGCGGCTGCCAAAAAATATTTGTCGGAAGAAATGTCGTTTTATAAACAAGTTTTTCACATGAAACATTATTTTCTGAGAGAACCAATTTATCCAATGCACCGGATATGTCCTGCATTCCCTGCTGACTGTTATTTAACAGGGTATAAAACCAATAGAGGCCGGGGAAACAATCGGGGTTGGCAGAAGGCTTTTGAGACAACCCGTGAACGGCGCTATGCCCGCTTATGTTCATGAACCCAACACTGAAATTCCAGAAAAAAGGAAGAAGCCCGCACTGTACCGGGAGTTTTACCCATATTTGTTCAGAACCAAGTCTCAGATCAGGATGCCTCAATATACTGTTTCCGGGATGAAGATTTTTAAAGACCTCTCCAAGAAAAGAAAGTTTTAAATATAATACTTCAAGGAAATATCTCTCGTCATGATTAAATAAAAATGGAGTAACTGCAAGGCAGTTTTGTTTTATAGCCTTAAGGTTGTATATTCTCCCGAATTCACGTTTATTTTCGAGCTTCGCTTCTACTTCTTCAAAAGTCGCCCCTGATAAAAGAGCAATAAAATCCAGACCGTTCAGAGACATCTCCTCAAATACAAACATGTAAAATGGATAAAAGGAGAACGGGGTGATCCTTGTAATTGCCTTGTTGTCGGATCCATAACATTCCTTATGAAACTGACAATCGCTGCATGGGAAATCTTTATTTTCCTCACTCAGTAAGCCGAATTCCCTGATTAGTGTCCACTGGTCTTTTACAGAGGGTGGATCCGTTTGTTCCGGTTCATGAACATAGAAGTCCTTACTGTCCGATGAGATGCACACAGGACAGAACAGATAACGTTTCAATGATTCTGAAAAAGGATTAAGCCCGTAACTTTTAAGCAGGAGATCATCTTCGCATTGCTGAAGTGGTCCACCGCACTTCGGGCAGGGTGGGTGAAAAAAGACCTTCTTTGTAATACAGTAAAACAGGGATGACATAGGCAGCAGTCCGCCATCTGTGGTAATCTGCTCAGACAGCAGTATAAAGGAGGAGTCCTGCCCCTGTTCTACATAAAAAGAAAATGCCCTCTGCCATGATTTATTCACATCCCTGTTGTTTATCGGCCATAACTCATCCTCTCTTATGAGGTACTTTTCACGCTGCATCAGAAGCGCCACCCTCTTAACCTCACTGCCTGCATCGCTTACAACCTGAGCTTCTATTAAGCGTGCCATCGGATCCGATTCATTGATTATAAGAAAGGGAAAGGCGGACATCTCAGGAAGCACACCGTTCCGGGATGATGGTGACAGTTTTATGAAAAATCTATTATCATTCGACTCAAGATAGGTGAGTAATGAGGCTGTCTGTGTAATGTCACTCATCAAAAAAAACCTCAGTTCATTAAATTATATCAGAAAAGTTTTTATACAACCCAATCGTGCAGTGACTTTATTACCACAAATTAAACTAAATTAAAATAGCTGATAATTCACGGTGCGAGCAGCAATACCTTCGTCTGACTTGGCACTGTACGTACGCCCGGGCAATTCGTCGAGTTCTGAAGAGACGAACTCGTAAGCCTGGTGGCCGGCATTCCGCCGACGAGGACAGTGAAAGCCCCGGTAAGATGCCGGGATGGACCCATGACCATTCCTGACGCAACCCCTGTAGCAACACCGGCGTTGTCTCCATTGGTCAGCGGAATGGTAGTGCTCATGTTGTGCGCCGGGGCGCACATGAACAGTACTTTATATACTGCAGGCACACCCATCGGGGCTGCGGAAATGTTTGGATAAGGGATTGGCACCGGACCGGCCGGTGTAGGTGTCAGACAGACATCCGGAAACCCCATATCCATACCCATCATTTGTGTGTTTGCAAACATAATACCCCCTTTGTTTATCCGAGATGAATCTGGTCGCTGTCAATCTTGACGAGATCTTTAGCGGTTACCAGCGTGTTTTGTCCTCTCAGACTCATATTTTTTGATGCACGGTAATCTATGACATCACTTCGCACCTGATCAGTCTCTTCCACTATACGATAGGAGCGTTTAACCTTGTAAGAGATACGTTCCATCACTGCATCAAAAAACCTTCCTATGAGCTTGATCTTGTCTGCTTCGGCGAAGATCAGCCTGCCGAGATAAGACAATTGGTCTATAAAGATGTTTCCTTTGGAAGCGTTGACCGTAAGCGCGGAAGAGGTCATCTTCATCTCTCCGGCAGATACGAGATCAATCCCATGGCCGGCTGCTATGCTGAACCGCCCTTTTGAAACACCTAAAGTCAGGTCTCCTTCTACTGAGATACGGATCGAAGAGGTGTCTGGTCTTTGAAGAACCGCAGTTACAAAAAGTTGATTGTCAGGATCACCTGCTACAAGAACTGTGTCACCGGCCATAGGTTCCACCAGACAACTTACCGCACGCCGGGTACAAAATACTCCATCTCCTGTGCTGACTATTATCCCGTTATCGCTGCACTCCATGGTCGTTCCGATAGACTGGATAACATGACTTACAGGTTTAACATGTGTAGATGCTGTGCTCATAAAATCATCCTCCGGTTAATATACAGGTCTCCAATTCTCAGCCTCTGCAAGCTCTGCGTCATCCCCCAGGGCTGACGAACGATCGGTTATAATTGCCCCGTTGTCCTCAATTCCATGCAACTTTGTGCGAAACATTGTGGCCCCGGCAAGATTTGCCTTTGACAGGTTGGCATTGGAAAAATCAGCATAGGTAAGATCAGCACCCTGGAAGCGTGCCTCCGTACAGTTTGCACCTGTCAAAATGCACTGCCGCATATCCGCGCCGGAAAAGTCTGTCCTGACAAGTTCGGCATCTATGAATATGGACTGATAAAGCCCGGCCCGCTTAAGGGTGGCCCCTGTCATCCTGGCTTCAACAAACAGGACATTATTTGCAGCTGCACTATCAAGCTTCGCTCCCTGCAGGTTGGCGCCCTTAAAATTGCATTGAGTAAGGTTCGCCCCAGTGAGATCGCATCCGGACAGGTCAGCGTCTATAAACTGAGTAAGCGATAGGTTCTGCCCTCTCAGGCTGCGGCCAGCCAGATTTGACTCAATCAGTATGACGGTGTCAAAGCTGCAGCCATCCAGAATGGCTGAGGTCAGGTCTGCCTTGAGTAATACCGTCTGATTGAGAACCGTCCCTGACAAGTCTATCCCGGCTGTCTCTGTATCAATTATGGCAGTACGTTCAAGATTAGCGCCGCATAGGCGCACTCCATTCAGTTTGCTCTGTGCTATTGCAGCTGTGCGCATATCCGTCCCTGAAAAATCAGCCCCTGAGAAATCGCACTGGCTCACCTGTGTCGCTGTAAAATTTGACCCCTTGAGATCAGCAGATGTAAATGTACACATATGAAGGCTGACAAGGTGGAAATCAGCCTCTTTCAGATGCGCATTATCGAAGCTGCACCTGATAAAAATTGATTCGCAAAAGGATGCCCCGTCAAGCCTGACCCCGGAAAAATTCACCTCTTCAAATATCCCGCCGGAAAGATCGGCATTTGAAAGGTCAATGGCTGTCAGATCAACTTTTAAGATCTGCTCACCATTGCTTATAAGATTACATAAGGTTTCCCGGTCCATTCAATTATATCCCTTCGCTCATGGTTTTCTCAGAGGGTAGATGCGAGCTTTTTTTGTCAGCGCCTCGCCAAGATTAGTTTCCGGGTTTGCATGCACCCTTGCAAGATCGGCCTGGTAGAGATTAGCGCCCTTCAGATTCGAGCCGCAGATATCAGCCCGCTGAAAGGATGCCTTCATGGCATTTATTGATGTCATCTCAGCCCCGCTAAGGTCAGCCTTTATAAAACGGGTATCTTTTGCAACCGAGCGGAAAAGTCTTGATCCCTTCAGCTTACATTCGCTTAAATCCGCGCCGTTAAGACTTGCTGACGTGAAGTTGCACCCATCCAGATTAGAACCTCTAAGGTTAGCATTATTCAAACAAGCACCGGAAAAATCGGCTTTTTCAAAATTACACTGACTGACAAAACGCACATTCGTCATATCAGCCCCCTTGAACAAGGTCATTTTGCCGCTTGATTCAAGGAATACAGACGACTTCAGCGACGCCCCTTCAAAGTCCACACCATTAACATTTACTTTTAAGAAGGTGCAATTATCAAGCATTGCCCCTTTAAGGGTAAGACCGCATAGATCAGTTTCCAGGAAGGTTATCTGAGCGGCCTGAACTTCAGAAAAATCAGTATTATGAAAAGTTGATCCGGAAAAGTCAGCCCCCTGCATGAGCGCGCCTCTTGCCTTAACGCCGGTGAAATCAGTACCGGCCAATACAGCCCCTGTTAAGTTTGCCACGCTTGCATCTGCATTTATAAAGGATGTCTTGCCAAGATTGGCACTCTCAAAGACAGCATTGGCAAGCCTTGCTCCGTTCAGTACTGCATGAGCAATCACAGCATTTTTAAAATTTCCACCTTCCAGGTTAGCATTAGAAAAATTAACACTTTCTAAAAACGCATCCTCGAAGTTTACACCGGCCAGTTCCAAACCGGAAAGGTCAGCACCCGTCAGATCGAGACCTGAAAAACTTGCTCCACTTGCATATGCAGCCTGAACCGCATCCCGGACACTCAGGGCCTTTTCATCCGGCATGGACAAAGCGGCCTCCTGGTGATGGGCAGTAAAACGATATACCTCCTTAAGTTTACGTTCTCCTTCGTAAAGGCGGTTACAAAAGCCTTCATCAGCGAGATACCCCTCAACTTCATCAGCTGCAATCCCCTGTCCCCGCAGCCTCTGCACAAGCTCCTTTAAAGAGTCTATCTGTGCCTGTGCGCTGAATTCCGGTGGACCCTTGGGGCCATGTGCAATCTCTTCGCGAATAACATTAAAATCCATCCCCATTTTATTAAATAGTTCCTCGGTTTCCTTCAGACTCTTGATTTTTCCTTCTTCTGCCAGCCTTTTCTGTTCTTCAGCCTGTGCAAATATTTTTTCCATGAATTCAGGAAGATGCTCCAAATCAGGTAACGGTTCGTCCGGGGGAGGCAATTTAGGACCATGCAGGTCAGGGTCAAGACCGTAACCCGCAACTACGGCACGAGCCTTTTCTATTTCCCGAACTGCGCGTTTGCCAAGGTTCTTTCTTATAAGCCCCTCACCTTCAAACATGGCCTTGTCATCGTCAATAGCAGCATCTGTGCTGCTCACACCATCAGGCAGCAGGTCAGCGTCCTTAAGGGAATATAGCGGTCCCTTCTCCTTATCAAGACGCAACCTCATCACCTCCCTGTAATGGTCCGGGGATTTTGGTTCTCCCAAATGTTCAGCTCCAATTACAATATGTGAAACATCAGCGGCATCTTCGTCGAATACCTCAATCGAACCCTGATAGATGAGTATTGCACGCTCTGCGTGTGGAAAGAACCAGACTGTTTTCAACGGCGTTTTTATTTCATCAAAGAGTTCTCCCGATTCAGTCTTCCGGCTGACAAAACAGCGGGCATCAAAACCCGGAAGATTACCGGAAATAACAGGACGTATCGGGTGCATGTTTTGAAACTGATAAGATTCATCTCCCTTTAAAGGCCCGTCAAACCATTGGTCCGGAGAGGTTGTGTTGAAAATGGTCCAGTCAATGTCACGGGCAAAACCGGGGAAATCTTCCTTGAGCCAGTTATCATCATGTGTCCCCGCCTTGGTAAAGCGTTGCGGCCAGGAAAAGTCTATAGGCCCTAATCCTGCAGGTTCGGGGGTCTGGTCAGGTGATATTATCCCCTGAGAGGCTAATTGGATGTTAGGCAGCCAGTGGACCTTAACGTTATTGACTGTAACAGGTTTAAATCCCTTGCCCAGCGGGTTTTTTGCAAAACCTTCTCCGCCGAAGGCGTGGGCCCAATCGAGCGGCATGCTCGAAAAAAGGGCCGGATTGCCTGGCAGGGTGCTTATCCAGTACCGGTCGCCAATAACATCCAATATCTTTTCTTTCATGCCAAGCCTTGCACTTACAATACAACCTGTATTAGGTACGCCGCCGGGAACAAATGCCGAGCCAATGACAAGATACTCCGGATTTGCCTTTGGTATACATGCGTCAAGCGCAGCGTCTTTACCGAGTTCGGCAGCAGCAAACTTCCACATTCCTGTCTCTGAATATAACTCCGCCTTATCCGTCAGAGGGATATACATGAGTACCGAAGCGGCCAGGTAAAAACGCCGCTTGAACTCAAAGACTCGTGTAAGTATGCCAAGCTTTTGAGGCTTGATCGTTTTCATTATCTTTCACCCTGTGATTCTATACCTGCAATAGCCACGTTTTCAGGCCTTTTGGGATCATACTTCACCTTAACAACAGTACCTGGCTTATACTCCGCAAGCCTTACAGGAGAAACAGGCATCGTTATTTCAGCATTATAATCCTTCCCTGACACTGCAGTAACAACAAGCCTGATCTTAACGACCGGGTTGGTGTTATAACGCTTACCGGTGTCTGTCAGGTCAACGATTCTCGCATTCGCCTCTATCCCCTTGCTTAGCACGGCGCCTCTTCTAAAATGACTCCATAATATAGGCACTACGGTGAAACCAAGTACAACTGCAAGAAGGACAATCAGGATAATATTCTCGGACAGGGTTGTTTTCCCAGCCAATATCAACTACTCCTTAATTAATCAGGGTGATTCCGTACATATAAAGGCCAAGGGCGCCATGCTTCAGTTTGGTGGATGCCTGTTTGAAGGTAAGCGGCTCATTAGCGGACTTCACCCCGCACCTTTCCAGGGCAATACCCGTGATATCTATCTTTGTTGCCTGCATCGCCGTTGATAACCCTGCGATGGTGGTCTGCATTGAGAGGATTGCCGTCTGAACCGCAAAGAGGTCTTCGTCTTTACCGCCGATCTTTGTGAACCATGAATCAACCGTCTTATTTCCTCCGGGGGCAACAACCGTAAAACCGGCTGGAGCACTTATTGTAACCCCGGCAGGTGAGTTAATGGTCATACCCCCCATAACGGTCTGAACCAGCGAACCCATTACAGTTTCTTTTTGCCCGCCGCTTATCATACGAGTTTCATCACCATCAATGGTCTCTTTCTGCGCCCCGTTAATGGTTTCAGTCTGACCGCCGCTCACGGTTCGGGTCTCTCCGCCTGCAATAGTTTCTTTAACACCGCCGCTCACTTTACGGGTTTCACCTCCGTCAATCGTTTCTTTCGAACCGGCAGTCACTGTCCGGTCCTCACCGCTGTCAATGGTCTCTTTAAAATGGTTCATTACATGTACAGTCCTGTTATCACCGACAGTGTGTGTTTCTGCCGCCTCTACAAGAGTATTGAGGTCTTTTTGCGCATGGAAGTAGATCTCTTCTTTACCTTTTTTATCTTCAAAACGGAGCTCGTTGGAACCGCCGCCGCCAGGTGATGAGTTGCTCTTTATTGTACTCCTGGTTTTATCCCCGGGGAGACCATAAGGAGGCTTGTTAATCCCGTGATAAACACGGCCTGTGATAATAGGCCTGTCCGGGTCACCCTCTTCAAAATCTACAATGACCTCGTGTCCGATCCGGGGAATATACATTGCCCCCCAGCCTGATCCAGCCCATACCTGGCTGACCCGAATCCAGCAGGAGCTGTTTTCATTCTTCCCCCCCTCCCGGTCCCAGTGAAACTGAACCTTTACTCGTCCATGTTCATCAGTATAGATCTCTTCTCCACCCGGGCCCACGACAACAGCCGTCTGCACTCCTTCCACAACAGGTCTTGGAGTAGTTCTCGATGGACGGAAAGGAACTTCAAAGGGGATGCATGAAAAATTATTAGTATAGGAAAACTCTGTTGACCCTTCCCCTGGTATATAGTCCTGATTAGCCTCATGGTAAACAGAAGTCAAAACATATTCCTTGTTATTCATGTCTTCACGGTAAAAACCCTGAAGCAGAAAACGGTATCCGCTCATGAATGCCCTGCAATTACTACCCCCGGATATTGTAGTAATCGCGGCCTCTTCCTCCTGCATCCGCATCTTGGCCAGGCGATCACCTCCGGCCCTCTTGTCATATCCTCCAGGATAATCGTATAATTCCCGCTCCCCCTGTCCTAACTTGAATTTACCCGGGATCTCGACCAGCAGGCTCGTATTGGGGGTCTCAAAATTATAATCATTGATGGTATACTTTCCTGCCCTGATTTCCTGTGTGAATTCAAGGCTTGAAATAGTATCTTCTTCAACGTGGCCGCCTTCGCTTAACTGATACCGTGCATTTTCCTGATTTACGCAGGGTTTGTGTTCCTGAGGGGTATCCGAAAGGATAAGGGTATGTTTTCCTTCTTCATGTTCAAAAAAGTAATATATCCCTTCTTCCTCCATGAGTCTCGATACGAAGTTAAAGTCTGTTTCGCGATATTGTATACAGTAGTTCCGTTTATCGTATGTGCCCTGAAGCTTGATCTTATAATCTGAAAACCCCTTTTCAGAAAAAATCTTCTCTATGATATCAGGAGCAGAAAGCCCCTGGAATATCCTTGAATCCGACGTCCTCTTTAACAACCACATCCAGGGAACCACTTCCGCCCGATAATAAGAAAAGCGGGTGTCTCCACCGGTTTCGCCTCCGCCGCGGCCCTGAGAAAACCTTGAAACTATTCCATTGATAAAACGATTTTCACCGTTTTCCAGTAGAATAGATACTGTAATGTTCTTGGCAATAATATCCGGGAAGGATATGTTGTGATTTTCAGATAAAATATCTAACGAGAAATTAAAAGGAGCAGATACTGCCTCGGAACCTGACACCCTCGTTAGCAAAAAAGCATCCCTTCCTAACGGAGTATCAACAATAATAGACCTGTTTTCCTGGGTAAAGGCCATCTTATCCCCCTCATTTTAGGATATCTTTATCTCAGAGTATCACATGTTTTTTTAATTTATCACTCGTCATAAGCTGGAAGTATTAATTCTGTTTACAGCAAAATGTATGTTATCAGATTACAGTAAAAATGCAAAGAAAAAACCTCTTCTTTGGAGAAATAAACAATTGGCTGAGACATGATTTCATTAAAAAACACACTGAAACAGGCCATTGAAACCTGCCTTGACATTCTTGTCATTTTGTAATATAAATTTACTGCCATTCTACGAGTGAATGGTCTGAAAAGATAAATACTTTTAATCGTATTAGTTACTAAACATCCGGGAGTTAAGATGAAAAAGAAATTATCAATCTTATCCGGACTTCTGATTTTTATCTTTCTCCTGATTATCTCTATCCCCCCTTCTTCCCGGGCCGGTCAGGTAATTACTGAAGATGCACGGTTGTGGGCCAGGGAGGTCTTAAAAGAGGAAAAAGACCTCAAGGCCGTTGAAGGACAAAATACCCTTGCTGTCCTCTATTTCCATAATAAGACCAGACAATTGGAATTAGACCCTCTTCAGAAGGGTCTGACCCTTATGCTGATAACAGATCTCTCAGGAGTAAAGGATCTCCAGGTAGTTGAAAGAGGCAGGCTTCAGGCATTGATAGAAGAAATGAAGCTTGCAGACTCCGGATTGGTTGAACCCGGCACGGCCCCCCGCATCGGAAAATTATTAGGCGCTCAGTGGCTGGTAGGGGGAGATTTAACAGCGGGCCAGCCATCTCAATTACAGATACAGTCTCACCTTTTACAGGTACCTGCAAATAAAATAGTCGGTGACCCGATTGCAAAAGGAGAATTGACGAATCTGTTCATTATGGAAAAAGAGATCCTTTTTGAGTTAATAAAACTGTTGAAAATAAAAGTAACAAGCGAAGAAAAAGTGAAATTAGAAACACCTCTATCCACCAACATCAATGCACTCATCCCTCTTTTTCAGGGTATAGACGAAAGCGATCGCGGCAACTATAAAAAGGCCGCTCAGTTATATGAAAAGGCATTGAATGAAGATCCGAAGCTGGGTGCGGCAAAAGAGGCCATTGATGAATTAAAAGGACTTGGTCTTATAACTGTATCAAGAAAGAGCCGTGAGTTATTACAGTCATTGAGAGACCAGACATCCCTCACTGATCAACTGTCACCGGAAGATACGGTAAGGAGAGAGAGGGCGCCAATAAATGAACCGGCTCCAATAATATCCCCTATAACAATTGAGTTAACTTTTCCGGCACAATAGATACGCCTATGAAAAAGCTCTTATTAATAACATTGCTTCTTTCACTTATTTTTACAAATGTTAACTGCGGGGGAGGAGTTGGTTCTTCAAACAGCTCTGAGAAAACACAAGTAAACATTAATATCGGTAAGGCCAGCAGTACCGACACCGAAAAAGAAAAGCTTTCAAAGGTCACATCAACTATTCCGGCTAATATCGCAAGTATCAGATTTACAATAACAGCCCCGGATATAGCCACCATAGAAAGGGTCGTCTCTGTTGCCGGAAAGGAATCTATTTCAGAGACATTCGAGATTTTAAATGGAACTAACCGGAGATTCCTGATTGAGGCATTGGATGTCTCAGGCAGAGTCCTGTACAGGAAAGAGACCTTCGTAGATCTTGATGGATCAGACGTTATTCTTGTTATAGATATGGCGCCTACAGACCTGATACCTCCTGTATTTTCAGGTCTGTCTGCTATCAACTCAATAACAGCGACCTCACTAACAGTTTCATGGGAACCGGGAGATGACAACGTAACTACTCCGGACAAAATACAGTATCTGATTTACAGATCAGATACACCGGGAGGAGAAGACTTTGAGTCACCGGATTATACTACAACCGGTGCAGGATCTTTCGGCGTCACCGGGTTAACCCCTGCTACAACCTATTATTTTGTCGTAAGGGCAAAGGATGAAACAGGAAACATTGACACTAACTCCATCGAGATGTCTGCAGCAACTTTAACTCCTCCTGACACGACAGCGCCTGACTTTGGCGGTGTAACATCTGTAGTGGCCTCTTCTTCAACAGTCCTGAATTTGTCATGGAGCCCGGCGGCAGATAACATTACAGCATCATCCAATATAGTCTATAACATATACAGATCAACCACACCAGGGGGAGAAAACTTTACATCACCAAATTATACAACAACACCCGGTGCAATTTCTTACCCTGTAACAGGATTAAGCCCTGGTGCAACCTATTATTTTGTCGTCAGGGCAAAGGATGAGGCGGGAAATATTGATGACAATACTGTTGAAAAATCTGCCACCACGAGATTTATAGATTTAACAGTAAGCGCAAGTTTAATTGACACATGTTCTGATGGCTGTCTTCAATTCAATGTTACTGTTTCCAATACCGGCACTATTAATGCAGGTTCTGCCCTTGGATATTATTTTTATGAAAACTGTAGTGATGGGTGTTTCGAATACTGTCAGGTCTTTTCAACTGATCCTATTGCAGCTAATAGCTCTGTGCCAGTGGAACTACCTGCTCCAAACCCTGGCAATCCTTATTATTTAATTATCATAGACCCTGATAATACGATATCAGAAACTAATGAATCAAATAATGAAACGTGCGCAGGTAGTGCCTGTGTAGGAAGGCCGTCGTTTACGATATGTCAATAGTAGTTGAGTGAGGATTGAGGCATTTTCAATATGAAAACTATAATCAGTGTCTTATCCTGTGTGGTAATCTTATTCTCTGCCGGTGCGCTTCGAGCGGCTGATATAAAGGTTCATACAGGAGTTAATTATGACTGGTGGGATGATAATAAAGACAACAAGGCAAGCCAGGTCTATCTCCCTTTAAAGATAGAATCGAGTTATCAGCAGTTCTCGATGAGCGTTATTACCGGATACGCCACTACTCACATCAACCCATCGGTTGGAGAAAGCAGGTCTCTGAGCAACCTTCTCGATACGAAGATAAACACAACATACGAGTTCAGCGGGATGCTTCCAGTAGATCTCCTTGTTGGTTTTGATATCAATCTTCCCACCGGAAAGACCAGTCTTCAAGAGGATGATTTAAAACTCATCATGGACCCGGATCTAATCTCCATCAGTAAATTTGGAGAAGGATTTAATCTAAATCCAACCCTGGTGGTTTCAAAGGAGGTAGGGAACTGGGCAGGCGGGGTCGGTCTCGGTTATGCAATGAGGGGATCATATGATTACAGTGAGGTCACAAAGGATTATAATCCGGGAGATATTGTTAACACCTCTGCTGAAATCCGCTACTCCTTTTCACCCCGTTTGATCAGTCGTTTTTTTGGCAACGTCGCCCTGTATGGAACAGATAAAGTGGACGGCAGGGATGTCTACAGGGAAGGTAATCTTCTGCTCCTTGGTATAGGGCTCCATTATTCAGAGACAAAATGGAATGGCAGCTTCACCCTTCGGAGTATTTACAGAGGAAAAAACAAACTTCAGGATGGTGCAGAGGGGATCATTACAGAAGCTGATAAAAGTCAGGGCGATGAGTGGATAGGGGACATTTCCTTCAGATATCTTCTAACTGACAGTATAACCCTGAACTCATCTCTTCAGGGCCGCTGGATATCGAAGAACGATTATGCACCGGATTCAGATTTATATGTCGGCGAGAGAGAAAAATTATCTATGAGATTAGGCGCCTCAAAGAAATTCCTGCCCGGTCTTGAAGTGGAGGTGATGGTGAAGGGTTTTGTCATAAACGATGGAGTGAGACGCTTCCCCGAAGTCCGAAGTGCACGGGATTACACCGGTGGTTCCATGGAAATCGCACTGACCACCCGGTTTTAAAGTTCTAATGTCACAACGATTCTACAACCTCCATTTTATTTGTCAGGAATTTTGAAACCTCCCCGGCCGGCAGGGGTCTGCTCAACAGATAACCCTGCGCCACGTCACAACCACGTGATTTTAAAAATGTCAGTTGCTGCTCTGTCTCCACTCCTTCTGCGACGACATTTAAATCCAAGCTGTGAGATAAGGCAATGATTGCCTCAATAATTGCTTCATTGCTTTGGCTTTCAGCAAGATTCATCACGAAAGAGCGATCTATCTTTATAGCATTTAAAGGAACGAACCTTAAATAGTTTAATGATGAATACCCGGTGCCAAAATCATCCATAGAAATTTTTATCCCCATATTTTTGAGTTCCTGCAAAGTGGCGATGGCAGCTTCCGGTTCTTTCATGATCATGCTTTCGGTTATTTCCATGTCCAGGTATTCAGGATTAAGATCGGCATTATGCAAAGCTCCGGTTACGACATCTATCAAGTTTTTTTGATTAAACTGACGATTTGATATGTTTACAGATATGACAATCGGCTCGTAACCATCTGCCTGCCAGGCTGCATTTTGCAAGCATGCTGTGCGCAATACCCATTCGCCAACCGGAATTATGAGGCCCGACTCTTCCAGTAGTGGGATGAACTGCGATGGCGGCACGAAATCAGAGTCAGCCGGTTTCCAGCGTAAGAGGGCTTCCAGACCGGTGATTTTATTTTCTTTAATGCTTTTCTGGGGTTGGTAGTGGAGAAGGAATTCACCATTCTCCAGCGCCTTATGAAGCTTGCTCGATAAAGTGAGATATTCCAAGGCCTTGGTATTCATGGATTTGGAGTAATACTGATAGGAATTTCTTCCTTTCTCCTTAGCCTGGTACATGGCAACATCTGCGTTTTTGAGAAGATCTGTAATTTCTTCTCCGTCAGGAGGATATATAGATATACCTATACTTGCGGTTATAAACACCTCATGTCCATCCAAATCAAACGGCTTGGATATTCTATCTAATATACGCGAGGCCGCTTTGCCTGCATCATGGATATGTGCAAGGTTATGCAATATTAAAACGAACTCATCCCCTCCCAACCGTGCCGCAGCCTCCTGGCTTTCTGTTTCGTCCAACCGTGCGATTAAATCTGAGTTTCTGAACGATTTAAGCAATCTGTTTGATACAGCCTGTAAAAGCCTGTCACCCATATCATGTCCGAGTGTATCATTAATGCGCTTGAAATCATCCAAATCAATAAATAATAGAGCAAAAATAAGCTTGCTCCGTCGTGCATTTGATATGGCCTGTTTTAACAACTCTTTGAAGAATGTTCGATTTGGCAGATTGGTTAAATTGTCATAGTATGCTAAATAACGCATATGTTTCTCGGCTTCCTCACGGCTTTTTATTTCCTGTTGCAGCTTGCTTATTTTAGAGACAGAAGTAATGACTATCGAAACGACAAGTAATGACACGAATAAGGCATCCAGAAAGCCAATTACTAATACTTCTCGTGAAACGTGGCCCCATAATAGATAGCTTAATGTAAAAGAAATGATGAATGTGCAGGTTTCTGATAGGAAAACGCCGAACCAGAGAAAATGCCAGGGATTTTGTTGACTTAGTTTATCTATTATTTGGTCTTTGGTTATCATT
>JADLDG010000059.1 GCA_020846775.1 Nitrospirota bacterium | reverse complement strand
TACATTGCGAGGACAGGTTTTACAGGCGAGAGGGGCTATGAGATATTTCTGCCTGCTATGATAGCGTCAGGTGTATGGGATTCTATCTTAAAGAAGGGCGAAGAATACGGGCTTAAGCCGGCAGGGCTTGGATGTCGAGACACCCTCAGGCTTGAGATGGGTTATCCCCTTTATGGTAATGATATGGATGATAAGACGACACCAGTGGAGGCAAGCCTTGACAAGGCCGTTGATTACGATAAGGGAGATTTCATTGGCCGGGATGCCATCCTGCAAAAAAAAGAAACGGGTATAGAGAGGAAGCTTGTTGGTTTTGAAATCCTGCAGAAGGGTATCCCCCGTCATGGGTGCAGGATTTACTCAAATGGAAAAACCCTCGGCGTTGTTACCAGTGGCAACTTCTCCCCGACCCTTAAGAAAGGGATAGGGATGGGATATGTACTGCCGCAATATTCAGGCCCGGGGACAGAGATATTGATAGATATAAGGGGTAAGGCAGCTGTTGCTGTTGTAACGGCAACGCCATTTTATAAAAAGGTGCAAAAGAAATAGCCTGAACCGAGTTTACCGGGTTATCTGATACGAGTAAAAGAACTTATGGAATATATTCCTAATACTACTAATGATCAGAAAGAGATGCTCAATGCTATAGGTGTCTCTTCTGTTGAAGAATTATTCAGCTATATACCGTCTGACTTAAGACTCAAACAGGACCTGAATATCCCTGATGCACTTTCTGAGTTTGAATTACTTAAGGAGATAAGTGCGCTCGGAGGCATGAATGCTCACACCGGGGAGTATGTGACATTTCTTGGGGGTGGCGCTTATGACCATTTTATACCGAGTGTAGTGCCTCATATGGTCTCACGTTCAGAGTTTTATACTGCTTACACACCTTATCAGGCGGAAATGAGCCAGGGTATCCTCCAGACAATATATGAATATCAGACAATGATATGTGAGCTCACAGGTATGGAGGTGTCAAATGCCTCCATGTATGACGGCGCCTCTGCAATGGCTGAGGCTGCACTGATGGCTGCAAGGATTACGAAGAGGGATGAGATCGTCGTGTCATCTGCAATAAACCCGCGATATCGTAAGGTGCTGGATACATATCTGTTCGGGATTAAGCTGCCTGTAAAGACCATAGAGTGGAATAACGGTGTAACTGATGTTGAAAGGCTGTCGAGGGCGATTTCTGATAAGACAGCAGTGGTTGTTATACAATACCCGAATTTCTTTGGCTGTGTCGAAGATATTAAGACTATTATTGATTTGACCCACAGGTCCGGTGCAATTGCTGTAGTTGTTGCCGATCCCATAGCCCTTGGTTTACTGAAGTCTCCTGGTGAGCTGGGAGCTGATATTGTGGTTGGTGAGGGGCAGCCATTGGGTATACCACTTAATTTTGGCGGACCTTACCTCGGTTTTTTCGCAACCAGGATGGATCAGGTTCGTAAAATGCCTGGCAGGATAGTAGGGGCTACAGTGGATGCTGAAGGAAAGTCCGGCTATTGCCTGACATTCCAGACAAGAGAACAGCATATAAAGAGGGAACGGGCTACGTCTAATATCTGCACCAATGAGGCGCTTGTCGCCCTGACGGCTACTGTGTATATGGCTGCCATGGGAAAGCAGGGTCTCAGGGATGCGGCTAATCTTTGTGTTCAGAAGACGGCCTATGCAAGAAATTGTATCAGCAAACTCAAGGGATACTCCGTGCCGTTTACCTCACCGGTATTCAAGGAGTTTGTTGTAAAGACACCGGTATCCGTGAAAAAGATTCAGGATAGATTGATTTCAGAAAAGATACTGGGCGGGCTCGACTTAGGGGTATATTATCCGGAATTGGAAAATCATCTCCTGTTCTGTGTAACTGAGAAGCGGACACGCGAAGAGATAGACAGATTAGTTGCGGTATTAGGAAAATAAAAATCCCCCTTAATCCCCCTTTTTCAAAGGGGGAAACTAATCTCCCCCTTTGAAAAAGGGGGATTAAGGGGGATTTTTATCTGGATTTTCATGGGAGTAATATAATAGATGTCAGAACAACTCATTTTCAAAAAAGGCGCCCCCGGCCGCAAAGCATACTCATTGCCTGCGCTGGATGTGCCGGAAGCGGAACTGCAGAGTTTACTTCCTAAAGACCTGATTAAAAACACTCCCCTGAACCTACCGGAGGTCAGCGAGATAGAGCTGGTACGGCACTTTACCAATCTCTCAAGGTTAAACTATGGTGTTGACCTCGGTTTCTATCCCCTTGGCTCCTGCACCATGAAATATAACCCAAAGGTCAACGAAGAGGCAGCAAAGACACCGGGTCTAATGAATGCACATCCGCTCCAGCCTGAACAGTTGTCTCAAGGGGCACTGAGGATGATGTATGAGCTGGAGGGGTTTCTCAAAGAGATAGGCGGTGTTGACAGGGTCTCTTTACAGCCTGTAGCCGGAGCGCATGGAGAGCTTACCGGTCTGCTTGTAATCCGGGCATATCATGAGGCGCATGGGAACCCGAGGCATAAGGTTATAATACCTGATTCTGCCCATGGGACAAACCCGGCCAGTGCGGCGTTAGTAGGCTATGAGGCAGTCGTAATAAAATCCACCAGGGAAGGGCTTGTAGATGTCGAGGAGTTGAAAAAGGTCCTGGATACAGAGACAGCGGCAGTTATGCTGACGAATCCTAATACCCTTGGGCTCTTTGAAAAGGATATAGCAGAAATATCAAGGTTAACTCAGGACGCGGGCGCCCTCATGTACATGGACGGTGCTAATCTCAACGCATTACTCGGTATAGTCAGGCCCGGTGATATGGGTTTCGACGTGGTCCATTTTAATCTGCACAAGACATTCTCAACCCCACATGGCGGGGGAGGTCCCGGTGCCGGTCCTATCGGCGTCTCTGAGAAACTTACACCTTTTATCCCTGTTCCGACAGTGGAAAAAGATGGTGACAGATACTTCATGGATTATAACAGGCCGCAGGGTATTGGAACTGTCCATGCTTTTTATGGTAACTTCGGTGTCCTCGTCAGGGCATATTCATATATAAAGAAGATGGGCGCTAAAGGGTTAAGGGAAGTCAGTGAGAATGCAGTGCTGAACGCAAATTATATAAAGAAGCGTTTACATGAATATTATTACATACCCAATAATGTCCCGTGCATGCACGAGTGTGTATTTTCTGCAAAATACCAGAAGGCCAAAGGTGTCCACTCGTGGGATATTGCCAAACGGCTTCAGGACTATGGATTTCATCCTCCGACCGTGAACTTTCCCCTTATAATTGATGAGGCCATTATGATAGAGCCAACAGAGACAGAGCCAAAGGAGACCATTGACTCATTCTGTGATGCGATGATTGCTATAGCTAAAGAGGCGGAGACCAATCCTGAGATAGTGAAGAACGCACCGCACACGACGGTCGTCAGACGTCTTGACGAAGCGATGGCAGTAAAAAAACCAAATTTACGATGGAAGAAACAATGATACTAAAAATCTCCCCTAACCCCTCTTTTCCAAAGAGGGGAAAGTCATCTCCCCCTTTGGAAAAGGGGGATGAAGGGGGATTTTTAGAATGAGAAATAATAAAATATTTCTTGACAAATTATTTGCCATAAATATATGATAAATGTTCTTGCAATAAAATCAAAAAAGCAGATTGAAACAATAGATATAACAAATGAGGTCAGAAAGGTGATTAATGACCTGGGCGTAAGAGAAGGCATTTGCACAATATTTGTACCTCACACTACAGCAGGGATAACTATTAATGAAGGGGCGGATCCGGACGTTATGAGAGATTTTATTGATAAACTTGATGAGTTGATTCCAATTGAGAGCGGTTATCTGCACGCTGAAGGTAATTCAGCTGCACACATAAAGACAAGTATAATCGGTTCTACCGTTCATGTGATGGTAGACAAAGGCGAACCTGTTCTCGGCACCTGGCAGTCAGTATTCTTCTGTGAGTTCGATGGACTAAGAGAACGTAAAGTTCAGGTGAAAGTAGTAGAAAGTTAATGGATGTATTGTCTCATGACATACTGATAGTTGGCGGCGGCGGTGCCGGACTCCGTGCTGCGATAGCTATTGCCCACGCCAACCCATCCTTAAAAACTGCAATTGTTTCAAAGGTTTACCCGATGCGCAGTCACACTGTTGCAGCCGAAGGGGGTTGTGCAGCGGTTCTGAAAGAAGACGATACCCACGATCTTCATGCATATGACACTATTAAGGGCAGCGACTATCTTGCAGACCAGGATGCAGTAGAGGCCTTTGTCCGTGATGCCTCAAGAGAAGTTATCCAGGTGGAGCGCTGGGGTTGTCCGTGGAACCGCGAAGAAGATGGACGCATAGCAGCCCGCTGGTTCGGTGGAATGAGCAGGAAGCGCACACTCCATGCAGCTGACAAAACAGGTTTCCATCTCCTCCATGCGTTATTTCAGACATCTCTAAAGTATGATGTAATTAAGCGATATGACGAGTGGTTTGCCTCAGCCTTGCTGGTGGATAACGGCAGGATAGGCGGATTACTGGCATATGACATAAGGCGGGGTGAATTTAACATACTTGCCGCAAAGACGGTTATCCTTTGTACAGGCGGTGTTGGAAGGATATTTTATTTCTCCAGTAACGCCGGTATAAAGACAGGTGACGGTGCGGCGATAGCCTATCGTGCAGGCGCGCCTATTAAAGACATGGAATTTATCCAGTTCCACCCGTCAGGACTTATTAAGACAGGTATACTGATTACTGAGGCGGCACGCGGTGAGGGTGGTTATCTCTTTAATAATAAAGGCGAGCGGTTTATGGAAAAATATGCCGCGACCAAAATGGAGCTTGCCCCCCGTGATATTGTATCCCGTTCAATTATACAGGAGATCAGGGCAGGCCGGGGATTTGACGGGCCTTATGGATCGTATATACAGCTGGATTTAAGGCATCTTGGCGAGGCCAAGATAGAGGAAAAACTCCCGATGGTACGTGAGCTTTGTATAGATTTTGCCGGGATGGACCCTGTGCATGAACCTATTGCAATAAGACCTACCATGCATTATACAATGGGGGGAGTTCACACAGACAAGGATGGTAAGACGCCTATTGAAGGGCTTTATGCGGCAGGTGAGGGAGGCTGCGTCAGCATTCATGGCGGAAACCGGCTTGGTTCAAACTCACTTGCAGAGATACTGGTCTTTGGTGCAAGGGCAGGTCTGTCATCAGCGGATTATGCTGTTAAGGCAAAGCCGTCTTCACCGGATAAATTGAAGTCCCTGGCAAAACAGCAGATGGATATCATCCAGAAACGCTATATAAAGACAGGCAATGGTAAAGAACGTATAGGCGCTATTTTAACGGATTTGCGTAAGACAATGGATGAAAAAGTCGGTATTTACAGGAAAGAAGAAGAACTCAAGGATGCAGTGCAGGCTGTTCGAAAACTGAAGGAGCGTTTTAATAAGATCAGCCTGACCCAGCAGAGTAAGGTCTTTAATACAGAATTGGTAAATGCGATGGAACTGGACAATATGCTGGACGTTGCAGAGGTAGTTGCACTGGGAGCGCTTAACAGGAAAGAGTCCAGAGGCGGGCATGCGAGGGAGGACTATCCAAATCGTGATGACGAAAATTTCCTGCATCACTCACTCGCATATCAGACACCGCAGGG
>JADLDG010000058.1 GCA_020846775.1 Nitrospirota bacterium | reverse complement strand
GGGCGCAGGATATTTGAGGGGAGCTGTTCCTAGTACGAGAGGACCGGAATGGACGGACCTCTAATGTGCCAGTTGTCACGCCAGTGGCAGCGCTGGGTAGTTATGTCCGGAAGGGATAACCGCTGAAAGCATCTAAGCGGGAAACCCACCCCGAGATTAGATATCCCTCCGCGCAAGCGGACTAAAGGTCCCTGGTAGACTACCAGGTTGATAGGCTGGATGTGTAAGCACAGTAATGTGTTGAGCTTACCAGTACTAATAGACCGTGAGGCTTGACAATATAAATTTGCCTTTGGTATATTTGGTATTTACAAAGGGGTATAACCCCGCACTAAGATAAGTTTCCCGGTGGTAATACCGGAGGGGCAACACCCGTTCCCATACCGAACACGGAAGTTAAGCCCTCTTGGGTCGATGATACTATGGTTGTAAGGCCATGGGAAAGTAGATGGCTGCCGGGATTAAAGTAAAAAGGGTGACGGTTCTATTATATTGCATTAACGCAATAATTGAATCTTCACCCTTTTTTATTATCTTAAGTGCCATATCAGTAAGTCCGATAATTGATCCACTAACCCCGTGAAAATATGATGCAATTTCAGACCTACTTCAATTTTATACTAAAAAGTATTAGACTTAAGTTTATTATTTTGTTAAGCGCACTGTTTCTCATAACAGGAATTGTGTCAGCGTCCTTCTTTATTCAGAGGACAGAAAAACAATTACATTCAAAACTTATTGAGAAGGGCGAGATATTGGCTGAAGCATTAGCATATAATGCTGTCTTCGGAATAAGTATGGAGGATTCCGAAATATTAAGTATTTTAATTGAAGGAGTAATTAATCGTAAAGATATAGCATATGTAATTATTTATAATAGTCAGGGAAGAGAATTGGCATATAGGGACCCGCTTAATGCGAGAAAAATTGTTAAACCCTTCTCTCCTGCAGATAGTTATGTCCACCTTGAAAATAAGGTTTCTTTGATGACGATTGGAAAAGGTAATTCTTTTTATGACATCGTTGTTCCAGTAGTTAAAAAAGGAGTTTCTTCAATGGATGGGGAGGCTAATAATGATATTGCCGGGTCTGTAAGACTAGGTGTATCTCTTAGTTCTCTGAATGCTGAGTTAAGAAACACACTGATAGTAAGCATATTCATTACCGCAGTGATAATATTGCTGTCTATTGGCATAGCATCCGCCTTTGTGAAAATGATTATCAGACCGATTCTGGATATGGCAGGGGCGGTCACGATTGTAGCTGAAGGAGATTTCAGCCATTCAATTGATATAGTGTCCAGTGATGAAATTGGTGTCCTTGGAAATTCATTTAAAAAGATGGTTGGCAGCCTGAAAGACATGTTAAAGAGTGTTCAGGATGCATCAAAACATGTAGTTTTTGCGTCGCACCGTATCAGCCTGAGCTCAAACAACGTGAGTGAGGGGGCAAAAAAACAGTCACAATCTATAGAAAAGATATCTGATTCAATAAATGGTATAAATACATCAATACGGGATGTGGCGGATAGTATTGACATGTTGTCTACCAGCGTCATGTCATCATCTTCAGCAATTCTTGAAATGGAATCTACAATAAAAGCGGTAGCTGATAATACCGAGGTGCTTGAGTCGTCTGTGGAGGAAACGTCATCTGCAATTCTTGAAATGTCGGCATCTATTAAGCAAATCGCAGATCACGCTGATATCCTTGCAGACTCCGCAGAAAGAACCGTCTTGACAGTGCAGGAAATTAACTTATCCATTGGAACTGTTGAGGAGAGTGCAAAAAAAGCGGCGCTCTTATCGGAAAAGGTTAGTGAAGATGCAGCATTGGTTGGACAACAGTCAGTCAGGAAGACAATGGAGGGAATGGATAATATACGATCAACCATGGGTAAGCTATCACAGGTAATAAGTGAACTAGGCAGAAGGTCTGCTGAGATAGGAGGTATATTAACCATCATTGATGAGGTAACAGACCAGACAGGGCTTCTTGCATTAAATGCCGCCATTCTTGCGGCGCAGTCGGGAGAATACGGACGTGGATTTGCAGTTGTGGCTGATGAGATTAAAGAACTTGCCGAAAAGACGGCTGTATCAACAAAAGAGATAGCCCAGCTTATTGAAGATGTACAGAGGGAAGTGGGTGATGCCGTTATTTTGACAAAGGAGGTCTCAAGGAGTGTTGATGATGGGAGCAAGTTGTCTATTGAATCAGATGCGGCATTATCCAAGATACTTAAGAGCGCAAAAGATTCTATGGTAATGAATAAGTTAATTGAACAGTCTACTACTGAACAGGCCAGAAGCATTAAAGAAGTGACCGACTCTATAACGAATGTCAACTCAATGATAAAATATATTGCACATGCTACCCAGGAGCAGAATGCCGGTACACATGTAATTGTTGCCGCAACTGAGAGGATCCGCGAGATTGCGAAGATGGTCAGAAGGGCTACGAACGAGCAGGCGGTTGGCAGCGGACAGATAGCCGAAACCATGGCGAATGTGAGTACGAAGATTCAGGAAATAGTCATTGCTTCGAATGATCAGGCAAAAGAGAGCCAGAAAATACAGAACTTTTCTGAGGAAATCCGCAGTATTACCCAGAGCAGTGTAGACATTGCGTCTGAAATGGCAACTGCGGTTAATCTTCTTGCGCAACAGTCAGAATTGCTTGACTCCCAGGCTAATAAATTCAAGATATAATATCATAATATTTCCCAGGAAAGCGATCCCATATATCTCCCTGACATGCATAGTTTAACTTGCAGCTGCGTTGTGATAATATAACACATGAAATGATGCAGAGCATTGGACATGTAGTCGTATTAAGCAATATACCATTCAAAATAGAGGAAAAAAAGGTGCTGCGGGAACTTCGTATTCCGCGCAGTGTTGAGTCATTGAAGGCTATGCATGAGGAACATATAGCCAGGGACATAAAAAAAGCCATTGATCTGGCTTATTCCCTTATAAAAGGAGCTGCCTGTTACCGCACTTTTAAGGTTGAGATGCCAGGGGGTGACGACAATAATGAAAGAAAGGCTCTGGTCCAAACTGAACGAGTCATTTTAGCTGAAAGTGACTCTATTTTTCAAGGGGAAAATATTCTCAGGCTTTTGAAAAAATGCGACTATGCGACATTGCTGGTTTGCACGATAGGGGAAAGAATAGTTAAAAAGATTGATTTGCTTACTAAATCAAGCATTGCAGATGCATATTATTTGGAAAGAGTAGCGTCCTGGATGGCTGATTATATGGCAGAGCAGGTTGGAGCAAAAGTTGAAACCGAAATCAGGAAGAACGGTTATGAACCAACATTTCGCTATGCTGCTGGTTATGGAGACTGGGGGTTGGAGGCGCAACGTGAAATTATGAGGCTGACTGAGGCTGAAAAAATAGGCGTTTCTATTACAGAGTCTTTTATAATGGAGCCTCGATTTTCTGTGTCGGCTGTAATTGGATGGGCACGCAAAGAAGCCATAAGTGGAAAGCAATGAGCAATGAGTAAAAGAAGGGGGAATGGATGCGGAATCTGCTTCAGAGGTTAAAAAATGAGATACTGCTGCTTGATGGTTCCATGGGGGTAATGCTGCAGAACAGGGGGCTTCCAGCTGGTTATGCCCCTGATTTATGGAACCTGGAAAGGCCTGATATTATCCTTGATGTTCACAGGGAATATATTAAGGCCGGCAGTGACATTATTCTTACGAACACGTTTGGTGCTTCACGCCTTCGTCTTGCGGAATATGGCGCTGAAGGCAAACTGGCTGAGATAAACAGGGAAGCGGTTAAAATCGCCAGAAAGGCTGCAGGCGATACAGGAATTGTCGCCGGAGATGTTGGCCCGTGTGGTGTCACTGTTTATCCCCTTGGAGAGCTATCTTTTGAAGAGGCGGTAGATATCTTCTCTCAGCAGGTAGATGCCCTGGCTGGTGCAGGATGTGACCTGATAGTTATTGAGACCATGTTTGACCTGATTGAGATAAGGGCGGCAGTTGTTGCTGCAAAAAGTTCCGGAAGAGGCCTCCCTGTTGCTGCACTTATGACGTTCACTCAGGACGGACTTACAGACACAGGAACTGACCCGCAAACTGCAGCAGCAGTTCTCGAAGGGCTGGGAGTGGACATTATCGGGGTGAACTGTTCAACGGGGCCTGGAGAGATGACCGGCGTGGTTAAACAAATCTCAATGACAACTGACTCCTTTATATGCGCACAACCTAATGCAGGTCTTCCGGTGAATGCAGGTGGTAAGACCATCTTTCCTGCGACTGCGGGTGAGATTGCATCATATGCAGAACAATTTTATGAAGCCGGTGTAAATATAATGGGCGGGTGTTGTGGGACGACTCCTGAGTATATTAACCTTTTGTCAAAGAAGTTAAAAGGTAGAAAACCCGCTGCAAGATCTGCTTCGCCGGGGCTTAAGATTACCAGCCGTTCCAGGACCATTTATATTGGCAGCGGATATCCTTTTCTTAAAATAGGAGAAAAGATTAATCCAACAGGTAAGAAAGCATTTGCTGAATCAATCAGGGAAGGCAGAATGGATGCAGTCGTGACTGAGGCAAGAAAGCAATATGATGCCGATGCAATGGCACTGGATGTAAATGTTGGAGTGCCCATGACTGATGAACCATCAAATATGCAGCGTGCTGTAAACTCAGTTCAGACTGTTGTTGATATACCTCTTGTCATTGACAGCTCCAGTGTTGATGCAATAGAAAAAGGTCTCAGCGTATATGCCGGAAAGGCCCTCGTTAACAGTGTTAATGCCGAACCTGAACGCCTCGAAAGACTTCTCCCGGTGATAAAAAGATACGGCGCTGCAGTGATTGCGCTGCTGGCCGGGAGTGATCTGCCTGAAAAGGCTATTGACAGGCTAAAGATTGCAGAGGCTGTCCTTGAGAAGGCTATAGCTTTAGGCTTGAGAAGGGATGACATTATTTTTGACTGTCTTGCCCTTACTGTATCTGCCGCACCGGACGCCTCTGCTCAAACGTTGGAGACGATCAGGCTCGTTAAAGAGAACCTTGGCAGTCCGACTATCCTTGGAATAAGCAACGTATCTTTCGGACTGCCGAACAGGAAACTTATTCATAATACTTTTCTCGGAATGGCAATAGGGGCTGGTCTCGATGCAGGCATAATAAATCCATATGATCCTGAAATGCACAACATTGTGCTTGCTGCGAGCCTCTTTTCCGGGAGGGATGCGGGATGCCGGAGGTATATCTCTGTTATGGGGACATTGGGGACAGAATCAAATCCTGCCCCCAATAAAGCAGGTGAGGCAGGCAAGACAGTCAAAAATGCCCGGGATAGGATATTCGATGCAGTGGTGGATGGTGAGAGGGACAGCATTGTGAGATTAGTTCATGAAGGGATGAAGGATGGTCTGGATCCTTCAGGCATATTCCTTGACATTATGACACCAGCCATAAGGCACCTGGGAGACCTGTTTGCCGAACGGAAAAAGTTTATTCCCCACCTGGTAGCCTCTGCTGAGACCATGAAACGGGGTGTAGATGTCCTGACCCCACTCATGGAAAAGAATGCGGCAAAGGTTAAAAAGGGAACTATAATCATGGCTACTGTAAAAGGGGATATCCATGATCTGGGTAAAAATATTTGCGTTATGATGCTTAACAACTTCGGTTTTGATGTTATTGACATAGGCAAGAATGTTTCCTGCGAGGAGATACTTGCTGCCGCGAAAGAACATAATGCCGACATTATAGGGTTGTCAGCCCTTATGACAACGACGATGATGCAAATGAAGGTTGTAAGAGACTCTGTTCATGAACAGGGGCTTTCCTATAAGATTATGATCGGCGGGGCTGTGACTACTAAGAGGTTTGCCGAAGAGATAGGTGTTGACGGTTATAGTAAGGACGTTGGTGACGTTGTTCATGTGGCTGAGGGTTTAATTAAGAATTCAAAAAGCTAACCATTGGCAGTATCCCATCTTTAATTCTCTAACCTTCTTTTAATATGAGAGATGTTACATTCCCAAAAAGATCTTGACATGGTGATAATTTGGGAATAATATCCCAAAATTGAATCGAGAAAATCATCATTGTTATTATCAGAGGAGGAATGTATGGGAAATTATATTATTAAGATGTTATTCAGACTGACCTTAGCGATGGCTATTACCAGTCCGCTGAGTGCTTACGGCTTTATCCCTCAGGAAGTTAATTTAATGTTGAGAGAAAGAGGAATCTCAAATTGTCTAAGTGAGTCGGCGTTCCTGACCGCAGTTCAGAAGGGTGACCATGATGCCGTAAAATTATTTTTAGACGCCGGTATAAATCCTGATGCTAAATATCAGGACGGTTCGACAGCCCTGATGGTTGCCGCAAGTATTGGCTACGCACCCATTGTTCAATCTTTGCTCGACAGGGGGGCCACAGCGGGTGCTGTGAATAAAGATAGTCTGACCCCTTTGATTTTAGCTTCAGTACATGGTCATACTGATATTTTGAATACCTTGCTGGCCAGGGTTACCGATGAAGATGAGACAAACCCGGCCTTAATGGTTGCAACCATTAAAGGGCACCTTGATAGTGTGAAAACCTTGATAGCCGGTAAGGCTGATGTAAATGTACGGGACCGCTACGGCTGGACTCCCCTTATGTTAGCTGTAAAGATGGGCCACCAGAAGATCGCAGAAGTCCTGTTGAATTCTGGGGCTGATATAAATGCCAGCGACCGGTATGGCCAGACTGCCTTGATGATATCCGTAATAGATGGGATGACCAGCATGGTCAATTATCTGCTCGATAAAGGGGCAGCAGTAGATAGTCAGGACATTGAAGGGAAGACAGCCCTCCTATTCGCTGTTGAGAGAGGTCATGATGACATTGTAGAGTCCTTGCTGGATAAAGGTGCATCCATGACCAGAGGAGCCTACGGCATGTCGTTATTAGAAATAGCCACTATGGATAACCAGATAAAGGTTGTGGAAGTTCTTATGGAAAAAGAGATAGATATCAACACGAAGAATGCAGTACTCAGGGTTGCGTCAGGTCTTGGTCACGCAGGGATAGTGCAGACTTTTCTGTCGAAGGGTGTTGATGCAAATGCCAGAAATGATGATGGTATGACACCCCTTATGATTGCGTCCGAGCAGGGTCATCTGGATGTTGCGAAGCTCTTACTGGAAGTTGGTGCCAATATCAATGCGAGCAACGGGAAAGGTGATACTGCCCTAATGCTTGCATCAAGGCAGGGTCACTTAGGAATGGTACAGTACTTGTTGGATTCGGGGGCAAATGTTAATGCGGAGACCAGGGAAGGAGAGACAGCCTTGATGATTGCTGCGAGGCAGGGACACACTGGTATGGTGCAGCTCATGCTGGATTCCGGGGCAAATGTTAATGCGGAGACCAGGGAAGGAGAGACGATCCTGATGGTCGCAGCAAAACACGGGCGGAGAGACATCGTGCAGTTTCTCCTTTCCAGAAACGCCAATGTTAATGCCAAGGCAAGGTCCGGAATGACGCCTTTGATTGTTGCTTCGATGAAGGGGCAGGCTGCGATTGTTAAGGAATTGCTGGAAAAGGGTGCAGGAATAAATGTCTCAACTGGAGAAGGGATTACCCCCTTGATGTTTGCAGCAGGTTATGGGAGCAAAGATACGGTCAACATCTTATTATCCAACGGGGCTCCGGTGAACGCAAGAACAGACAATGGTCTGACGGCCCTCATGGTTGCAGCAGAGCAGGGTCAATCAGATATAGTATTGACCTTTTTAGAAAAAAGTGCGGATGTCACTGCAAAGACTGCGGATGGTATGACAGCCTTAAAACTGGCGGAAAAGAGGAATCATCCTGAAATAGTCAAAGCTATTCAGGCTCAAATATCCAGTAATAGCCAAAGAATGCAATTCTAAAGAGTAACCCCTCGGTCTACGGTGGTGACGTGTCGAACTTAACTTGCTTCAGTGTCTATGATATGATGAACCCAGTTCAGAATGAGAATATGCCCGTTATGCGCCGAGGGTTCTCCTTGACGGCATAATTAACAGCATGTTATAGTCTTTTTATAGATTTCCTGAATCTTTCTATGAAATTGGCATCGCGTAATAATCATCTCAGTATATTGCTTGTACTTATCCTGTGTGCATGGCTGAGTTTAACTCCTTTGCCTGATGAGCAGGCTTCAGCAGGAGATTACTCCGCAACTTACCTTGGAATTCAGGAGTTTTCATCCCCTTTGGAGGCTAAGGAATTTACTTTGAAAGACGTATCGAACAAACAGGTAAATCTCAAAGACTTCAGGGGCAAGGTGATAATGCTTAATTTTTGGGCAACATGGTGCGGTCCCTGCAGGGAGGAGATGCCCTCTATGGAAAAGTTGTACAGACAGTTTAAGGGAAAGGGATTTGTAATTCTTGCCGTCGCCTCCGGTGAGGATATTAATAGCGTAAATAAATTCATTAAGCATTATAACCTCACTTTTCCTGCACTTATTGACTCTGATTATAAGGTGTCTGATAATTATAAAGTATGGGCCCTCCCTACCACTTATTTCATCAACTCGAAGGGTCAGATAATAGGAAAGGCTCAGGGAGGCAGAAACTGGGATACCAGACAGGCAAACCAATATATATCTTCCCTGCTTCAGAATACGTTATAAAATGCTTAAACAACTAACAAAGGAGGTAAATCATGAAGATGCGTAACTGGTTGATAATATTTGCTGCTTTAAGTTTCATCTTTACATTTGCTGGAGGCGCCATGGCAGACGAAGGATATGATGGTTATCAGATGTCTGATATGCAGAGTGACGATAATATGCCTCCATGCATGAAGGGGCCGGGCATGATGGGTGGGCATGGAATGAAACACCCTATGATGGGTAAGTCAAGGGGAATGATGGGCACTCCTCCGGGGATGAATATGTGGGAAGAGTTACAGGAAAAACTTGAACTTAACGAAGAACAGGCTGAGAAATTCCGGAAGATATATTCTGAATACCGTAAAGAAATGATGAAGAGGCGGGTCGAAATAGAGATTGCCGAAATGGATCTTATGGAGCTGCTGAGTTCAAAAAATGCCAGTGATAAGGCCATAGAAGATGTTTCAGGCAAGATACAGGCTGCATGGTCCTCGTTGAATACTTACAGAATTAAGGCACTTCTAAAGACGAGAAGTTTTCTAAATGATAAACAGTATCAGGAACTTTTACATCATTTAATGGATTGGAGAGGTTCGCAAATGGGTGGTTGGGGGTACGGGTGGCATTAATATATGCCATTCTACCACTTTAAACAGACATACAGGGATATACAGCGTGTCCGTTTAATCCTTAATACCCTGATTAAGTATGGTTTTGGTTATCTGATTGAAAGCTTGAACCTTCAGGGATATGTCCCATTAGGAAAGCGGATATTCAAGACGCGTGAGAAGGAAGACAGTCCTAAAAATACAGCCGAGCGCTTCAGGCTCGTCCTTGAGGAGCTCGGCCCTACCTTTATCAAGTTCGGGCAAATATTAAGTCTGAGGCGGGATATTCTGTCTGAGGAATATGTCATTGAGCTGCAAAGACTTCAGGATCATGTCCCGCCTTTTCCAGTTGAGCAGGCAAGAGAAGAAATATTAGCAGAACTTGGTAAACCTGTAGACAAACTCTATTCATTCTTTGACGAGACACCCCTTGCTGCAGCTTCCATTGGACAGGTTCACAGGGCCAGGTTACCTGATGGAAGAGAAGTCGTTGTAAAGATACAACGTCCTGGTATCAGAGACACAATTGAGACAGATCTAAGTATTCTCCTGACACTCGCCAGACTGATCAAAAGATATATACCTGAGGCAAAGTTATATGATCCTGTCGGGATGGTAGAAGAGTTTTCTCTTACAATCCGAAAGGAGTTAGACTTCAGGATTGAGGGAAGAAGTGCAGACCGTTTCAGGACGATGTTCGACGACTCAAAGGATGTCTACATACCAGAAGTTATTTGGGATATCAGTGGAAGTCATATACTGACGATAGAATATGCACCTGGTAAAAGAATCACCGAAGTAGGCGGGGATGCTCACTCCAGATATGTCCTGGCAAAGAAATTCAGTGATTCCTATCTACTGCAGTTGTTTGATCATGGTTTCTTCCATGCTGACCCTCATCCCGGGAATGTAGTTGTACTTGATGACGGCCGGATATGTTTTCATGATTTCGGGATAATGGGACGTCTCGATGATGAGATGATGGAAAATCTTTCAGGTCTTTTTATAGCAGTGATTGAAAGAGATATAGGGCGCCTGATGGATATTTATCTGGAGATTGGGATTATACTGGGAGATTATGACCAGAAGGCATTGAAGAAAGATATAAGGGAATTTATAGATGGATATTATGACGTCCCGCTGAAAGATTTTTCTTTTGCAGAGTTTGTAAACGGCATTATAGCTCTGGGGCGCAGGCATCATATTAAAATTTCTACAGACTTGCTCCTCTTCGGCAAGGCCTTCATGACAGTAGAATCTATAGTAAGGACACTTGCCCCTGAATTCAATCTTGTAGAGAATATCAGGCCATATACTCAACACCTGCTCAGGAAGAGATTGTTTGAGCCGTCAAGGATTTACAATGACATGATCAAGATAGGGTTAGAGGTCAGCGGTCTTCTTCGCGAACTTCCGCGTGAGCTTCATCATATTTTTAAACGTATAAGGGAAGGGCGTATAGAAATAGAGGTGAGGCATGAGAAACTGGAAGGCCTGGAACAACACATTGACAAGGCCAGCAACAGGTTGTCCTTCAGTCTTATTATAGCCTCAATCATAATTGGCTCTTCAATCATCATGCAGACGCAGATCGGCCCCCTTTTTCTGGGTTTTCCATTATTAGGCGCTGTAGGCTATATAGTAGCGGGTTTACTGGGGCTTTGGCTGGTCTGGGCAATTATAAGGTCTGGAAGGCTGTAATAACGTTTGGTATCAGGACATCAGTATTTCAATGATCTCACGGTACCGGGCCGCTGCTTTTTCCACGATATTTTGCGGGAGTTCCGGACCAGGAGGCTGCTGGTCCCAGTCGAGACCCAGAAGGTAGTCGCGCACGATTTGCTTGTCATAGCTGTCCTGACCCCTTCCAGCCTGATATGTTTTTAATGACCAGAAGCGGGACGAATCAGGGGTAAGGACTTCGTCTATTAATGTCAGCTTGTCATCAACTATGCCGAATTCAAACTTTGTGTCGGCGATAATTATCCCCTTATTCTCTGCAATATCCCTGGCCCTTGTATATATCCTGATGCTTATGTCTCTGAGTCTTTCCGCCATCTCCATACCTACTATATTTATGACCTCTTTAAACGTAATATTAATATCATGACCTTCATCGGCTTTTGTAGAGGGGGTAAACAAAGGTTCCGGAAGTTTTGATGACTCGACCAGACCTTCAGGGAGTTTTATGCCGCAGACAGTACCGTTCTTATTGTATTCCTTCCACCCTGAACCAGAGATATATCCTCTCACAATACATTCTACCGGGAGGGGTTTAGCCTTCCTTACCAACATGCTTCTTCCGTTGAGTATTTCCCGGCCCTGTTGACAAACGGCCGGAAAGTCTTTAACTTCGGCACTAATCAGGTGATTTTGTATAATATCTTCCACCTGTTTAAACCAGAAAAGGGATATCTGTGTGAGAATCTTTCCCTTCTCTGGTATGCCAGTCGGAAGAATAACATCGAATGCAGAGACACGATCTGAAGCTACAAGCAGCAAATTGTCTCCAAGGTCAAAGATGTCGCGCACCTTGCCGCTGCGTAATGGCCTTATTCCGGGCAGTTCAACTTTCAAGACTGGTTTTTCGATTTTGCGCATCCTCCATTCATCTAATGCGACTCTACTCTTTCTTTGCCGACATGGCCTCAATAAGGATACTGGCTACTTCCGGCCTTGAGAACTCCGCTGGAGGCTTAATGCCATTTCTAAGCATTTCACGCACCTTGGTGCCTGAGAGTGTTACATGATCGCCAGAGTCATGAGGACAAGTCTTGTATGATGCCATACTTGTGCATCTTTTACAATAGAATGTATGGTCAAATCTGAGAGGGGTTATCCCAAGCTCTCCAGGTTCAAATTCATCGAAGATGTAGTGTGCGTCAAATGTCCCATAATAATTACCTACTCCTGCATGGTCCCTGCCAATTATGAAATGTGTACAACCATAATTCTTTCTGCACAATGCATGAAAAATAGCCTCTCTGGGTCCAGCATAACGCATAGCAGCTGGAAAAACCGCAAGCATAGTCCTGTCTTTAGGGTAGTAATTCTGGAACAATGCCTCATAGCAAAGCATACGAACAGAAGCCGGGACATCATCTCCTTTGGTTGCCCCGACCAAAGGATGAACCATGAGGCCGTCTACTATCTCAAGGGCAGATTTCTGTATATACTCATGTGCACGATGTATTGGATTTCTTGTCTGAAATCCAACGACTGTCTTCCATCCCTTATCCTGGAATTTTTTTCTGGTCTCCTCAGGGTCAAGGCGGTACGGCAGGAACTCATCATGTACCGGTCTCTGGAAAAGGCTGATCTTACCACCTATGAGTACTGGTCCAGCTTCATTTATGTACTTGACACCAGGATGTTCCGGGCTGTCAGTCTTGTAAACTTCCACAGACTCCTTTTCCTTGTCATGAATGAAGATGTCTTCTATTGCCAGTATCGCAAGGGCTTGACCATTCCTGTCCACAAGTGTCACCTCTTCTTTAAGGGTAAGACTGTCTGCGATTTCCTGAGAAACAGCAAGGGTTACAGGCAAAGACCATGGAAGGCCGCTTGTCAGTCTCATCGTATCAACAACGGAGTGATAGTCGTCCTGGCACATGAACCCCTCAAGCGGGCTCATAGCCCCTGTTGCCATCATCTCGAGGTCCGATACCTCCCTTGATGTAAGCGGTATCTTCCTGAGCTCTTTAGCCTTCAGTTCTGCCATTTCCCTGTCTTTGCCTCTAAGAATGCGGTTTATCAGTTTTCCGCCATGTGGTATTGATTGCAGCATTTATTCCTCCTCCGTGTTAATAATAATCAGGGGTTAACCCCACTTTTACGTCTTTTCTATCACAATCCTGTAATGTTTATCCTCAATCTTTTCTTCCTCAAGAATCGTATGCCCTTCATTAATTACACTTCTCGGGACATTCTTATAAGGCTCACCCTCGTCTATGATAATCTGAAGTGTCTGACCTGCATCCATCTCTTCAAGTTTTAACTTTGTCTTTACAAAGTTATACGGGCATGCAACACCCTTGAGGTCCAGGTATTCGTCAATCTTTTTATCCATGTCTTTTTTTACCTCCTCTGGTCTGTCTTCTTTTTCCCTTTTCTTGAACTTAAAACTTGCGTCAATCTGCCGGTACGCCTCCTGTGACTCTTCAGCCAGCACCTTTGCAAGATTAACGTATTCACTTAAACGTTCTTTTGTAACCTTTTTTGAATAATCCTCAAATAGCGGTTCAACCTTGTCAGATACAATACACTTATCAATGATCTTATCCTGAAATTCCCGGATTATTTCGCTCTCTACCTCAGTATCAATTCCGAAAGGGACAAGCATCCCTCGTGCAACAGATAAGACAGAGCGGTTTAGCCACTCAACGGACTGTTCATTTTCACCAGCCTCAAAGAGCATAGCTGCCTTGTATGCCTCACGACTGCCCGCTGCCAGAAAATCCTCAATAATATCTACAACCCCGCCGGCGCATTCTCCGGCACCGAGTTTTACAACGAACTCTGAGCTCGATCCCCAGTCGGAGTATTTTTCCGGCGCTTCTGCAAATGAAGGGATTGATGTATATTTATCAAGGATGTTGTGGATGTACTCAACTCCGACCCTATCCAGAAACTGATAGAACTGCTCGCTGTCAATACGGTCTCTCTGATAAACAGAGACGAGCTGCGATACAGCAGAAGGGATATTGCGGGCAGGAAGTTTTATGTCCGAGTCCCCGATCACTGCCCTCCCGTTTCCTACTCCGCCGCCGAGATGAAGCTGGTAATGTGGAACGAGCCGGCCTTCCAGTTTCTTTGCAACACCATGAAATCCAATATCAGAAATATGATGGTGACCGCAGGAGTTAGGGCATCCGCTTACCTTAATCTTTACATTTTCAACCTCTGCATCGTCTCTGGTAGAAAGTTCAAGCCCGATTGCCCTGGCCAACTGTCTCGATGAGGTGAGACCAAGATTACATGTCTCTGCTCCGGGACAGCTTTGAATATCCATCATCCTTCCAACTCCAGCCTGTGCCATTTCTGCTGCCTTCAATTCCTTGTACAAGGCATAGAGACTTTCATTTCTGACCCACCTCATGAGGAGATTTTGCTGATGAGTTACCCGTATCCTGCCGTATGAATATTTTGCTGTGATATCTGAGAGTGTTCTCAACTGATCAGTTGTTATATCCCCGAGTTGAAGCCCTATATGAACTATGCAATAACCGGTCTGTTTCTGAGGAATTACGTTTGTAGCACGCCATCTGTGAAAATAAGGGTCGCCATTTCCAGGGGGCTCAGTGAACTCAAATGATGCGAGCCGTTGTTCCCTGTCTTCAACTGTCAATGGAAGACTGCCTGGCATATCCTCAGGTGGAAGTGTATAAGACCATTTTTCTGACGCCTTAACAATTTTGAATTCTTCCTCAATGCGGTGTTTGAGTTCATCAAAACCGATTTTTTCGAGAAGAAACTTCATCCGGGCCCTGTTTCTGTTCTTTCTCTCTCCATATTGGTCAAAAACCCTGAGTATAGATTCAGCTAAAGGAAGAAGGTCATCTGCCGGAACAAATTCTTCAAACAATTGAGCCACCCTTGGATGCGGACCAAGTCCGCCTGCGATGAAAATTTTAAACCCGCGCTGTGTTGTCCCATTAATCTCTTTCTGTACCGCGACTGCACCAATATCATTGATGGGGGCTAATGCGCAATCCTTGCTGCATCCTGAGAAGGATATCTTAAACTTTCTCGGGAGGCTCTGGCACACAGGGTTTCTGAGAAAATAATCTGTTGTCTGTCGTGAATATGTGGACACATCAAAAATTTCATCAGGGCAAATACCAGAAAGATAGCATGCCGTGACATTCCTGATAGTATTGCCGCATGCCTCCCTTGTGGTCAGGCCAGCTTCTGCAAGCGATCTCATAATAGTTGGTACATTTTCGAGTTTCACAAAATGAAATTGAATATCCTGACGGGAGGTAGCATGTGCGATACCATTTGAGAAGTTATCACCTATATTCGCCAGCAGTTTTAAATGTTCGGGATTCAGTACGCCCTGAGGCACCTTGACCCTGACCATGAAATCATCTTTCTGACGCTGTCCATAGATGCCATTTTGCAGCCTGAACTTCTTGAATTTTTCTTCAGGCATCTCCTTGCGCCGAAGACGTCCGATCTCGGTCTCGAACGATGATATTTCATCAAGTATGTGCTGCGGGATCTCTGCTGTTTTTTCTTCAGTAGATTGATTCATTAAAAATACCCTTTCTCGTTTATATCGAGTACTCTGCCGGTGTAACTCCTTCTATGCTCTCATCAAGTTCGACCGGGAGTACCTTGGTCCTTATGGTGAATTTGTCGGTAACACCATTTGTATCAATAAGTTCCCATGTAATAAAATCCCTTGTATTATGTATGTGGGGAAGCAGCCTTGCAGTCTGAAATCCGAGCTGATAAGAGAGCCTGAATTCAATTGCCTCCTGCGGGCAGACCTTTACACATGGCAGGCAGTCCCAGCAGTCTGAAGCATTTCTCATAACTATCTTACCTGTCTTGGGGTCCTTCATCCAAAGGTCGCCAGGGCACATCCTTACGCATGGGGGGTTAGATGACCCATTGCATTCATTGCATTTGTCCGTATGTATTATTACCGGCATTTCTCTTCCTCCTAAAATAGTATATGGTTCAGTTTAGATTCATTATCTTGGTTTATACCTGTCCCCTGGCACTATCTGTTCATATGGTCTTGTGAACATTTCAATGTTCCCTGTTTCAGGGTCTCTCCTTGAATTAACAAACTTAAGCCAGTTTGTATCGTCTAACTCTGTATAATCAGTCCTTGTACAGTAACCCGGCCATCTCGTCTCTTTCCTGTACATCATATGTTCCACAAGTACCTGAGCCACATATACCCTGTCTATGACCTCGTGAGCCTTCATAAGGTCATGCAGGTCTTCCGCCATCAGATATTTGAACTGGTCCGGCAGTGTTGACAGGCGCCTCCTTGCTACCTGAAGCCTCTCGTCATTTACCTCATAGAATGTTGCTGCTCCGCCCGCATATTCCTCCATAATCTTCTGGATCCTGACCTCCATGTCATAATTATTTATCCCGTCTATCTTATGGGTTTGATTCATAAGCGGACTAAACACCCTCTCCTGCTCATCCTTCAGGACGTTTTCAGGTATTTGTGCAAACCCTGTTTTCTGTACATACTCGCCGGCGGCCCTGGCGGCGATAACTCCCTCTGCCCAGCATCCGCTTACAAACTTGTATGGAGCGCCGCCCGAAACGTCGCCGGCTGCATAAAGCCCCTCAATACTCGTCTTACGGTTAACGTCAACCCAATAACCGGACTGAGTGTGTCCCCCTACGACGTATGGCTCAGTAGTCTGTACCTCAACCGGTTCCTTGGAGGGATCAATCTCATTAGCCGCCCAGTAAAGTACCATGGACGGGTACATATCCAGGAATGCGGATTTTAAATCCCGTGCCTGTTGAGCAGTGATGTGCCTTGTATCCAAGTAGACGGGACCGCGGCCTTCTTTTATCTCCTGAAGTGGGCCGTGTGAGCGGTAGGGAGTCGGTGCACCGTCGCCGCCGATATGCGCATACTTAGCAGCCATGAACTTCTCACCCTTTGAATTGATCTGCGGAGCCCCTACGCCGAGGGCTATTGTCCCTGTCGGCGCTATTGTATCTTTCACCCTAAGGCCTATATACCTCATCTCAAAGCTGGTCATCTCAGCCCCGGCCCGAATCCCCATTGCATATCCCGCCCCTGTATTATAAGGGCTATACCAGGTCTTGTGCTGTGCATCATGAGCATTGTTCGGTTTATATATACCTGCAGCCCCGCCGGTAGCGATGATGGTTGCCTTTGCCTTAACAATAAAGAAATTTCCGTTCTTTATACTGAAGCCCATGGCGCCGGCAACCTTTCCGTCAGCCATTATAAAGTTGGTTGCCGTGACCCAGTTTAAAATCTTGGCGCCGGCATTTTTTGCGGCCTTTGCAATTATCGGTTTTAAAGACTCGCCATTTATCTTGATATTCCACCTTCCTCGAGGGACGTAGTTTCCCTTTTCGTCGCATAGGATAGGCAGGCCCCACTTTTCTACCTTCTTTACACAGTATTCAAACAGTTCGGACATGCTGAGGACCAGGTCTTCCCTCACAAGGCCGCATGAGTCGAATCTGACATATTTTGTGAAGCTCTCTGGTGTTTCACCAGGGTTCAGGTATGCATTAATAGCATTCATTCCTCCTGCCAGGCATCCGCTCCGGTCTACATGGGCCTTTTCCATTATCGTAACACTTAGATTTGGATAAAGCTCTTTCAGTTCAACGGCAGCCAGACACCCCGATGTCCCGCCTCCAATAATGAGGACATCTGTTTCGATTACATTTTTTTCCATAACTATAAACCCTCCTTAATTATATATGGTACATAACGGAAACTTCTTTTTCCCTTATCTTCTTATTCAGGTCATCTATGGTTACACCATTCAGTACATTAGATATAGCACGTTTTACATCATTCCATACATCACTGACGACACGTCCATTAATATGTGAACCTTTAAATTCGGCAGAATCTGAAATAGAATCAACTGGAGTTATGGGTCCTTCTATTGCCTCAATTATCTGTGCGATATTTATCGTCTTAGGGTCACGGGCAAGAACATATCCACCCTGAGCCCCTCTTATGCTATCTACAATTCCAGCCTTTTTCAGCGATGCCATAACCTGTTCCAGGAACCTGACAGGAATAGTCTGTCGGCTGGCAATTGATTTTACATGTACAGGGCCCTTATCCGCATGGCCGGCAACATCCAAAACAGCAGTTACTGCATATTCACTTTTCACTGAAAATCGCATATTTTATATCCTACTATTCCGATAGGAATTATGATAATAATACCAATTATTATTTCGATGTCAAGAGTTTTTTTAAAAAACCGATTAAAATCACTGTTCTCTGGTTCTTTTAAGTCTCTCAATATTAACTTTACGCCATTGGAAAAGACTATAATAACATCAATACTAAATCCCCTGTACTGTCAGATTCGAGACCTTCTGATAAATATAAATTATCTATGGCAGAGCAAGAAGGAACTGGAGCTGATACTTGAAATCACCCGGAGCGTTTCATCGTCTCTGGATATCAATGAAGTTCTCAGGACAATGGTTAACAGGGTTGGCCTGTATATAGATGCTGACCGATGTTCTATTATACTTGTTGACCCGCAAAGAGAACATGGATATGTCGTTGCTTCTCATGATGTCCCCGACGTAAACCAACTCCAGATAGAGTTAATAAAATATCCTGAAATAAGAAAGGCTTTAGAGACCGGTGAGACCGTAATAATCAACGACATTAGTGAAGATAACATAATGATGGACGTGCGGGAAATAGTCAATCAGGCAGACATAAAGTCTCTCCTTGTCATACCAATTTCTTATCAGTCTGAAATAATAGGTACCTTGCTCCTTAAGGTTGTAGCAGATAAGCGAGTATTCACAGCGGAGGAGATTAGATTTTGTCAAATAATAGCCAATACATCAGCCAATGCTATAAAGAATGCACAGCTTTTTGAAGAGGTAAAGATGCAGGCGTCAACTGATGGTTTGACTAAGCTCCTTAATCACAGGGCATTTCTCGAAATGTATCAGCAAGAAGTCATTCGATCTCAAAGAACTCAAAAAGGTTTTTCATTAATCATGATTGACATAGATAATTTTAAGTCTGCCAACGATGTTCATGGCCACTATCAGGGGGATCGTATACTTCGGGAGGTGGCACAATGTCTCAAAGACAATACGAGATCAATTGATACAATTGGACGTTATGGAGGTGACGAATATATATGCCTGCTTCCTGATGCATCACACGACCAGGGAATGTTAGTAGCTGACAGGATATTAAGTAAGGTCAGGGAAAGGTTTCAGGATGATTCCTTAGGGGTTTCAATCAGCCTCGGTCTTTCTACATTATTCTATCATACTGATGATCAAAACATGCTGATCCAGTTTGCCGACCAGGCCATGTATCTGGCAAAATACAGGGGTGGCAATCAGGTGTTTTCTTTTGATTGTACGGAAACCAGAGACTTGAATCTATGCAACCAGAAACTTTTTGAGACATTCATTGCAGTAAAAGCGCTAAAGAGATTTGACAATAGTCAGCATATAGTGTCAGCTCTCGAAGAGCAGTTAGGGAAGATGTTTTCAAAAGATGCCTCTCCTCAATCACTTTTTGAAATAGTTACCTCACTGAGCAGCGCCCTTGATGCAAGAGACCATTATACGAATGGTCATTCAGAACGTGCAATTGACTACGCAAGAGAGATCGCGCGCGCAATCAACATGTCTCAGACCGATCAGGAAGAGCTTGTCTATCTCTGCCTGCTGCATGATATTGGTAAAATTGGCATTCCTGACCATATCCTTAACAAACCGGGAAAGCTGACTCCGGAGGAATTTGAAATAATGAAGAGACACGCTGAGATTGGCGAAAAGATAATCTCGCCTCTGGAGATGTTGAGAAGGCTTAAGCCGCTCATACGCCACCATCAGGAATTTTATGATGGTTCAGGCTATCCTGACGGATTGAGCGGAGAGGCTATACCATTAGCCTGCCGTATACTCGCAGTTGTTGATACGTTTGACGCGATGACTACTGACAGACCTTACAGGAAAGCCCTGTCAATTGAAACAGCCGTAGCTGAGCTTCAACGGTGTTCAGGTTCTCAATTTGACCCCGGGATAGTAGAGGTATTTATCAGGATCTTAGAGACAGAGGCCGTAGGTTTGAAATAAGGTATTCCATCCAGGTTGTTATCTTTTAATCTTCCATTAATATTAAATTCATATAATAAAAATCACGAAGGTCATTAAAGGAGATTAATTCATGATTACAAATAACAGAATAGCTTTGATATTTGAGTCTGTCGTTATACTGACAAAAGGGGTAATAGTCGTGGCTGTGCTCTATGCCTTAACATAATAGTTGACCACAGAAGGGTAAAATAATAAACTGACTTAAGGAGGTTTACTATATTTCTACCCTTTACGGCAACACATCCGGATTAAAGGCTGATCAGCTCAGACGGTTAAAAAATATTTACAGACGCCGCATTCCTCCTGCAGAGCTGATTACTCCTGAACTTGCGAGATACATCACATCCATCTCCCGTGAAATAAACAGGCAGATCGGCATAATGGTGGACAGGAATGGTGTAATCCATCATGTTATTATTGGTGACCACAGGGAGATAGTAATCCCCGATATTTCTGAATTTGGTTTTGGAAAGAGGTATACACGAAGTATAAGGTGTGTCCACACTCACCTTAAAAATGAATCCCTGTCCCAGGATGACCTGACTGACCTTGCACTGCTGAGATTAGACCTGATGGCAGTGATAAGCATTACAGCAGACGGCTTCCCTGAAAATGTCTATATGGCCCATCTTATACCCCCTAATTCAGAAGGCAAGGCATACAAGGTGTTAGATAAGGTTTTATTCCATCGTCTGGATTTAAACATGGAGGATCTATTCAGTGAAATTGACAGGCGGCTTTCTCTTACCAGTGAGGGGATAGAAATTGACAAGGGGGACAGGGCTGTTGTCGTCAGTGCCTCTTTGAAAAGCAAGAGTGATCAGGCGGATTCCATTGAAGAGCTGAAGGAACTTGCCAGGACAGCTGGGGTTAAAATACTCGATACTGTGATTCAAAGGCCGAAGGTGTTGCATCCGAGGTATTTAATGGGTGAGGGAAAGCTCAAAGAGCTTATAATTAAATCACTCCAGAGCGGCGCCAATCTGATAATATTTGACCAGGACCTGTCACCCACTCAGGTAAAATCTATAGGCGAGATGACGGATGTACGTGTTATAGACAGGACTCAGCTTATCCTCGATATCTTTGCCAGGCATGCCCACAGCCGTGACGGCAAGGTTCAGGTGGAATTGGCACAACTCAAATACCTGCTCCCCCGTCTTACAGGTACAGGAAAGGCATTGTCCAGGCTTGCAGGAGGCATAGGCGGAAGGGGCCCTGGTGAGATGAAACTGGAGGTTGACAGGAGGCGTATACGGGACAGGATCACACACCTCGAAAAGGAGCTTGAGCATTTAAGCAGTGCACGAAGACAAAGAAAAGAAAGACGTGTCCAGAGCGGTATTCCAATAGTATCTATAGTGGGATATACAAATGCAGGGAAGTCAACACTTCTTAATTCTTTGACAAAAAGTTCAGTGAAGACTGAGGACCTTCTGTTTGCGACCCTCGACACTTCGAGCCGGAGGCTGAGGTTCCCGAGAGACAGAGAGGTTATCATAACAGATACAGTCGGTTTCATTAAAGAGCTTCCTGATGATTTGTTCGGCGCTTTCAGGGCTACCCTGGATGAATTGAGAGATGCGCACCTGCTCCTTCATGTAGTGGATATCAGCAGCCCCAGGTTTGAACAGCATATGGATTCTGTAGATAAAATAATCACTGAACTTGGAATAGACCACATAGAAAGACAACTCGTTTTCAACAAAACGGATAAGTGTGATGAGGAATCAGTCAGAGTCCTCTGCAAGAGGTTCGATGCCTGTGCCGTTTCTGCCCTCCACCCGGAGACCCTTTCACCTTTGTTAACTATCCTGGAATCGAAACTATTCATCCCTTGACATACCGTAAACTTTGCGGTTATTATTATCTCGCTCATGCAATTGAATAGAAATCTTTTATCCGCAGTCTCAACTATTATATTTTTCTCTGTTTTATTTGTTGCGTCGCCCTCATTTGCCCGCCGTCCTTTGACGACGCAAAGCGCCTATCCCGAAAAGGTACACAGGGTCAAACTTGAGACAGGGGTCAGGGCTGTGAATTTCCCGCATGGCGGTGAGTCTAACAACCTGGATCTGGAGGTTAATTACGGCGTTATTAATAACCTTGATGTAGGTGTTGAAATCCCCTATGTATTCTGGAGACCGAAAGGCAGTAAGAATGCAGATGGATTAGGCGACATGATACTAAAATCCAGACTTCTTTTTCTCAAGGGACGTGAGGGTAATCCCATTTCACTTACAATACAGCCATTTTTTAAAATACCGACCCCGGAGAATGAATTTAAATCAGGCGAAGGGGAGAGCGGGTTCAGTACAGGCGAGACTGACTTTGGTTTTGTATTTATAGCTACAAGGGAGATGTCTGAGTTATTAAGCGCCCATATGAACGTTGGTTATACCTTCATAAACAAACCGTCCTGGGGTTCGGAGTATGAGAATGTCTTCCTTTTTAAGTTGGCGGTTGAGTATTCTGCGGATAAAGAGATTCAGTTAGTCGGTGAAGTTAATGGAGAGACAAATAAAGTCCCTCATAATCCTGATTTTTTCTCCATCCTGCTGGGTGCAAGATATAAGATCATGGAAGGTGTATTACTCGATGCGGGCTTCAGTGTTGGAATATCTGATGCGAGCCCTGACTCTGCGACAGTCGGTTTGACTATAGACTTTTAATAAATCGTCCCCTGTTTGCTCCCTTAACCTTTACCACCATACCCATATTTGTGTATAATAACGATGAGTCATGAAAATAGGTTTTCTCTTACACAAGAGCCCTGAACACCAGGATGTACACACTGTAAAGAGGCTTGCTGAAGGTTTTGCCGATATGGGACATGATGTAAGTATATTCCTGATGGAGGATGGTGTGTACAATGTCGTTGTTAATACGTCTCCCAGGAAACTTTCAGCAGGATTTGACAGTTTAATTGCAAAAGGTGTCAAGATTGCGCTTTGTACCTATACCGCTGAGATAAGAGGGCTAAGTCAGCCTGATCTGTTTGATGGCGTAGATTTCCATAGTCAGTATGACCTTTCTAAGCTGGTCAATGAGTGTGACAGGTTCCTGAGTTTTCTATGACGAGGCAAGGTAAGAATCTTCTGATAATAATTGGTACGACACCATTTAATACTGTCTCTGTCCCTGAGGCGCTGCGTATGAGCATTGGTTTGACCGTCCACGATAACAAGGTCAGCATCCTGTTAATGGATGATGGAGTATGGAATTCCCTGAAGGTTCAACCACATACGATAGGAAGACCTGATATCAATGACAGTATGGAGTTATTTTCGGCGTGTGGAATCAGGATGTTTGCGGATGAAGACTCATTGAAGGAGAGGGATATTACCGGATACAATAGCAATATAGAGAAACTCACCCGTCAGGAGGCTATTAACCTTATATCAGAAAGTGATGTTCTGTTAAACTTCGGGTGACGAGGCATTTTCGGCAGATGAAAACTCTTCATATAATCAGGGATATTGAAAACAAATTGGCGCAAGAGGTAATTGATCATGAAAGTGATAAGAGAGAAGTCACTGTCCTTCTAATTCAGGATGGGGTCCTTTCCAAACTTCAGGTTGCTGGTGACATATTTGCCTCTGTAGATGACGTTGAGGCTCGTGGTTTAAACACACCATATAAACTGATTGATTATTCCTCAATATGTCAATTTATTATTGAACATGATAAGGTTATTGTGTGGTAAAGCACTATTGATGATGATAGAATATTAAGGAGACGTCATGCCGATGGAAGATAAAATATATATACCTGATCAGACACTGGATTGCCGTAAGTTATCTTGTCCACTGCCTGTATTAAAAACAAAGAATACTATAGCCAAAATGTCAGTAGGAGAGATCCTCGAGATGATTTCGTCTGATCCCGGTTCATTAAAAGACATTGAGGCGTGGACAAAACACACCGGCCAGGAGTTATTGAAGACAGAAGGGGAGGATGGGCATTACAGGTTTTTTATAAGAAAGATAAAATAAAAAATCCTTAAGACGAATGATTCCAGAAGGAGAAAAGCATGTCAATTACAGATAAAGACAGGGAAATAATAGAAGAACTGGTCGAAAATAAATTAAAGAAACTTTTATCTGACAGGAAAAAGAGGATGGCCATAGTAGCGTCCAAAGGCACACTGGATATGGCATATCCACCGCTGATACTGGCTACTACTGCTGCTGCAATGGATATAGAGTGTTCCATTTTCTGTACCTTTTATGGGCTCGATATTATAAATAAGAAAAAAAATAAAAACCTCAAAGTCCCATCTCTGGCAAATCCTGCAATGCCGGTGTCTATTCCTAATATCATAGGAGCGCTGCCTGGTATGACGGCTATGGCTACAAAGATGATGAAAAGCTGGATGGATAAGGTAAATGTTCCGTCAATTGAAGATCTCCTGAATATAGCTTTGGAATCAGGGGTAAGGTTGATAGGCTGTCAGATGACTATGGACGTCATGGGTGTGAAGAAGAAAGATCTTATCGAAGGTGTCGAGGTGTGCGGTGCGGCGGCATTTTTAGAGTATGCTGTGGATGCTGACATAACTTTATTTGTTTAATTGACCCTGGTCATATTATCCAGAAGTATAGACAGATTAATTCTCACTTTTCCTGATGGAAAAAGTCTCAAAAGAGATCATAAAAAATATTGAGGATGCTGCCGGGATGTCCTCTGTCCTGGCCGGGATAGGATTTACTGACAGCCGCCGGGCAGCTGTAAACCTGCAGCTGCTGCGCAGAGATACATCAATTCAAAATAAATTTGACAGGTTACTGCCGGTAATACTCCAGTCTGCGATTGACTCTCCTGATCCTGACATGTCTCTGAACAACCTTGAACGATTTGCCTCAAGTTATGAGGAGAAAGACAAGCTTTATCTGTTTCTATCGTCTCATAAGGAGATTATTGGCCCCTTTTTACTCCTGCTTGGAAGCAGCCAGTATCTCTGTAATTTCCTCTTTTCAGCGCCTCGCGAATGTATTGAGTGGCTGGCAGTACCGAACTTTCTAAAAAGAATTATTGCCAAAGATCCGGCTCTTAAAGATTTGCGCAAGCAGGTAACACCAGAGACAACTTTAGAAGATGTTAAAACGGTATTGAGGAGATTCAGGAAAATGGAATATCTTCGCATCTCTATCAGAGATCTCCTGGGATATGGGACCCTGACTGAGATAACACAGGAGATATCTGTAGTGGCAGACGTTGCCCTGCAAATTGCTTATGAGGTGTGTAGCAGGGATTTGGAAAAGAGATACGGGATACCGCAATATTATGATATTAATGGAAATCCGTGGAGATGCACATTTACTGTCCTTGGAATGGGTAAACTTGGAGGAGAAGAATTAAATTACAGCTCAGATATAGATATTATGTATCTCTACCACACAGAAAAGGGGGAGACCAGTAATGGACTCCTTACGAATCACCAGTATTTTGTCAAGTTGTCAGAGATGATAAGTCAGGTCATAGGGCAGACTACAGATGAGGGGTTTGTCTTCCGCGTAGATACCAGGCTGCGTCCTGAGGGTGAACGTGGAGACCTTGCATCGCCTCTTAGAAGTTTTGAGGTTTATTATGAGTCGTGGGGCCAGACATGGGAGAGGGCCGCACTTCTAAAGGTCAGGCCTGTTGCAGGAGACGAAGAACTAGGCAGGGCATTTTTGAAAATGATTCAGCCATTTGTCTACAGAAAATATCTTGATTTTACGGCCATTGATGAAATAAGCGGTATGAAGGTAAAAATTGACAAGAGTATAGCAGCTAAGGGCAAGGATATACGTAATGTGAAGCTGGGATACGGGGGTATAAGGGAGATAGAGTTTTTTGTGCAGGCATTACAACTGTTATACGGCGGCAAAGAGCCCTGGATAAGGGAGAGGAATACCATGCGGGCACTGCACAAACTTGCACAGAAGGGGTTTATTTCCTACGACGAGGAGGAAGCTCTGTCAGCGGCATACCAATTCATGCGGCGTGTTGAGCATATGATACAGATTGTCAGCGAGCGCCAGACGTATGTTATGCCTGATGGTCCTGATGACCTCAATACCCTTGCGAAGCGGATTGGTTACGAGGATAAATCCAAACATAAGGCGTATGAACAGCTGCTTAAGGATTACAATACTTATACTAAGTCTGTAAGAAAGATATATGATGACCTGTTTTTAAAGAAAGGTATTCAGGGAGAAGAAGGATCTGAGGAAGGCGGGATTGATACAATTATAGGCGGGGTGGTATCAGAGGATGAGGCTATTAATATTTTATCTGAGTCTAATTTCAGGGATCCGGGCAAGGCATACAGGAATATTATGTTATTGAGAGACGGCGCCGCCTTCAGTCACCAGACACCGAGGAGTCGTCAGATCTTTCTAAGGATTTTCCCATCGTTCTTTTCTCATATTACATCTTCTTCAGATCCGGACCTTGCACTGAATAACCTGGAATCGCTTATATCCTCTGTAGGGGCAAGGGAGACTATTTATTCATTCTTTGAAGAGAACCCGCAGGCAGTAGAATCCGTTATCAAGATATTCAGCACCAGCGAGTACCTGTCAAAGTTAGTCATCAGGCATCCTGAGATTGTAGATATGTTTTTAGATCCTGAAGAGATGTTGAAAAAACATGCTAAGGTTGATATGCAGGCCGAGTTGTCTTCATTGATAGAACAATGCAATACATATGCTGAAAAGCTTGATATGCTACGCAAGTTTAAATATATAGAAGAAGTGCGGATAGGATATGTTGATATCCTTAATTACGTTAGCCCGGGTGATGCCTCACGATATTTGTCCAACCTTGCAGATGTATCGCTGGTCTGTGCCTATAAGATAGCCAGTGATGAAGTACGCCGTGTTTATGGAAGGCCTTTATGTAGAACAACAGATGGCGGGGTGAGCGAAGCGGGGTTTTGTATAGTCAGTATGGGAAAACTGGGAGGAGAAGAGATATCTTACGGATCTGACCTTGACTTAGTATTTCTCTACTCCGGAGATGGTGAGACGGATGGGAAGCAATCCATATCAAATCATGAATTTTTTACTCACCTCTCAAGCAAGACGATGTCAGTCCTTACATCAATGACAAGGGAAGGGAGTGTCTTCAAGATTGATGTACGGTTGAGACCGTCAGGCTCAAAGGGGCCACTGTCTCAGTCTATTACTGCTTTCAGAACTTATGTAGAGCAGCATGCGGATATATGGGAACTCCAGTCTCTGACAAGGGCAAGGATAATAGCAGGAGATGAGTCACTGGGCCGTGAGGTTCTTGACTGCATTTATTCAGTCTTATATGGGGTCAACAGGAGCCCTGAAGATCTTCTTCCTGCAATAAGAAACATGAGGAAGAGAATGGAGGCTGAAGTTTCCAGGGAAAACAATGAATACTATGACATAAAGGCAGGAGAAGGCGGGATAGTGGATATCGAGTTTATTGTACAGTATCTCCAGCTGCTGCATGGATTGAAATACCCCTCCATAAGGGTCACAAATACGCTGTCAGCCCTGGAATCGTTATATAAAGAGAGGTTGCTGTCAAAAGACCAATACACCATACTAAAGAAATCTTATGTCTACCTGCGTACCTTAGAGAACAGGCTCCGAATAGTTCAGAATGTATCGGCACACCTTCTGTCAAAGTCTCATGACAAAATAACTTCACTTGCAATGAGGATGGGATACAAGGACTCCAAGAGGGTAAGCGGTTCGACACGTCTCATAAAAGAATATGAGTCATTGAGAAAAAATGTACGGGGTGTCTTTGAACAGATACTTGATTAATCTTTTTTCCGCCGGTTTCCTTTAATCGGGGAGCGCTGTCTGTCGTAGTTTTCTTCAATAATCCTGACTACTTCCTCAGTGTCATCTGTCAGATGAAAGAGTTTCATGTCCTCCTTACTTATAGTCCCTGAATTCATCATGTTATTCTTTATCCATCCAATAAGTCCTTCCCAGTAGTCAGTACCAAACATTACTACGGGAATTTTTCTTATCTTTCCGGTCTGCATGAGGGTCAGTGCCTCAAATAACTCATCAAGGGTGCCAAAACCTCCCGGTGTAATTACATAACCTACCGAGTGTTTGACAAACATTACCTTCCGTACAAAAAAATATCTGAAATCGAGTCTCTTGTCCTGATACTTATTTGGAGATTGCTCTAAAGGCAGTTCAATATTCAGTCCTACTGAAGTCCCTCCTCCCTTTTTTGCTCCCCTGTTTCCTGCCTCCATTATACCGGGACCTCCGCCGGTTATTACAGAGAATCCCTTTTTTGATAATAGCTCGGCTATCCTCATTACCTCCTTATAGTAATGATTGTTTCTGGATAATCTGGCGCTTCCGAAAATGGAGACACCCCGCTTAACACTGCTCAGTTCTTCGAATCCTTCGACGAACTCGCTCATTATCCTGAATATTCGCCAGGTCTCGTTTCCCCTCAAGTCATCCATATTATTTATACCTTCTGCGACTTCATGAACCGTTTAAGTGAAGCGTCTGTATACATTCTCGTAAGAGAAATTAAAACCTTTAATTAATAATTCGTTATCCCAAATCATTTGACTTTACGTCTTCAAGATAATAATATGCAGTCTTAACAATATTTTCCGGAAAAGGATACAGTTGCAAATGTTTGACAGGGAAGATGATAATATTATCCAGGGCAGTCTTTCTTATCAGGAACTGCTTGAACTGATAGAAAAAGACAGACTGCCGCGGCATATTGCCATAATAATGGATGGAAACGGCAGGTGGGCTCGCAGCCGTGGTTTTCTAAGGCTTGCCGGACACAGAGAGGGTATTAAATCTGTAAGGGATATAGTCACCTGCTGCCGTGAGATTGGTGTAAAGGTACTTACTATCTATGCCTTTTCAGCAGAAAATTGGAAAAGACCGGAACTGGAAGTCAGTACCTTGATGATGTTCCTCGAGCAGTTCCTCAGGAAAGAGTTAAAGACACTTATGGACAATGATATCAGATTTATGACCATAGGCCAGACAGACAAACTTCCGGAATCAGTTCAGGGATGGTTAAAAAAGGTGACTGAGGAAACTGCAAACAACGATTCAATGATATTAAATGTCGCTTTGAGTTATGGGGGCCGGAGTGAGATAGTTGAGGCCGTCAGGCATATTGCAACAGATGCGGCAAACGGTTTGCTGATGCCTCAGGATATTACCAATAAGATATTTTCAGATTATTTGTATACAAGGGGATTGCCTGACCCTGATCTTATGATAAGGACAAGCGGGGAGACACGCATCAGCAATTTCCTCCTTTGGCAGATGGCGTATACGGAATTATACTTTACCAAGACGCTATGGCCTGATTTCAGACGGCAGGATCTACTCCTTGCCATATTGGATTACCAGCAGAGGGAGAGGCGGTTCGGTATGGTCGAAGGGGAGATATCCAGGGCAATCTGATGGGAGGTATGAGAGTTGTAACTGCGTTAATCCTTATTCCCCTTATATATATTGTGGTCAGGTATTTTCCGCCCCTCTTTTTCCTTATTTTTGTTGCCTTATGGGTCTTGATCGGCCAGTATGAGTTCTATAAATTCTACTTCAAGAAGTCCAGTATCTTTCCATTCTTAGGTTTTATCTTCGGGGCAATGATTCTCTACTCATTTTATCCTGACGGCTATCTGTATGATATGAAAGATGTCGTTATAACTGCTATAGTTATCCTCTGTTTAAGTTGTTTTGTTTTTTTCAAGGCAAATATTCATGATTCTGTTACAGCGGTTTCTGTGATAATATTCGGTGTATTGTACGTTGCCTGGCCTCTTGCGCATTTTATTCCATTACGCGGCCTGTTGAATGGATATAATCTTGTTTTTTTTATTTTGATTGTTACGTGGGGTGTAGATACAGGAGCGTATTATACTGGAAGACATTTAGGCAGGCACAAACTATCACCTGACATCAGTCCTGGTAAGACCGTTGAGGGGGCAATCGGGGGTGTTCTCTCATGTATCCTGTCCGCACTGTTTGCAAGATGGTTAGTCCTGCCTGAGTTGTCATTCAATAATGCTGTATTTATGGGGATAGTTTTTGGCGTGATCAGCCAGATAGGAGACCTGTCTGAATCCATGTTGAAGCGGGGAGCCGGGGTCAAAGATTCAGGTTCGTTACTTCCTGCTCACGGCGGTATCCTTGACAGGGTAGACAGTGTTATTTTTACTCTTCCGGTATTTTATTATTATATAATATATTTTGTACCTGAAATTGCGATGGGTTCCGGATAGAAATTTCAAATGAAAAATATTTCCATACTTGGTTCAACGGGTTCAATAGGGTGCAGCACACTTGATGTAATAGCCATGTTCCCTGAAAGTTTCAATGTGTCGGCCCTTTCTGCCTGTGAGAATATCGAAAAAATTGAGGCACAGATTAGACGCTTCAAACCGGCGATGGTCTCTTTAAATAACAGGCAGGCAGCCGGTGCGTTGAAAGACAGGTGCAGTGATCTTGATGTTGAAATAGTATCAGGCGTTGAGGGTCTTATACAGGTTTCCACTATACCTGAAGCCGATATTGTAGTTTCTGCAGTTTCAGGTTCTGCAGGACTTATCCCGACATTATCAGCAATCAAGGCCGGGAAGACTATAGCCCTTGCCAATAAAGAAACAATGGTGATGGCAGGTGAAATCGTTACAAGGGAGGCTAAAGACAGGAGTGTTAGAATATTGCCGGTAGACAGTGAGCACAGTGCCATATTTCAGGTATTGGAATGCGGGAGACGGGAGGATTTACACAAGATCATATTAACTGCTTCAGGGGGACCTTTTCTGAAAACCTCCCATGATGAGAGAAAGAAGGTGACAGTTGAGGATGCCCTGAGACATCCGAACTGGAATATGGGTGCAAAGGTTACAATAGATTCTGCCACTCTGATGAATAAAGGGCTTGAAGTAATTGAGGCGAGGTGGTTGTTTGATGTCTCTATTAACCAGATTGAGGTGCTTGTACATCAGCAGAGTATAATTCATTCTATGGTAGAATTCAGGGATGGGTCTGTCTTATCTCAGATGGGCATACCGGATATGCGTATCCCGATAGCGTATGCATTAAGTTATCCTGAGAGGTTAGACCTTGTAATGCGCCGTCTTGATCTTGCTAAAACAGGCGTGCTGACCTTTGAAATGCCTGATTGGAAGGAATTTCCTTGCCTTTCATATGCATTTGACGCTATCAGAATAGGCGGTTCAATGACAGCAGTGTTGAATTCCTCCAATGAGGTCGCAGTAAGGGCATTCCTCGATGGCCGGATAGGATTCCTTGACATAGAGAGGATCGTTGGTGACACAATGTTAAAACATACTGTAACATCCGTTAAGAATATAGAAGATGTCCTGATGGCTGACGGCTGGGCCCGGGAAGAGGCTGAGCGGATGGTGGGGAACATCAGCTGATGAAGAAGCAATGAGTACCGGGCAATGAGTAGTGTCTAAGACGGCACTGAAAGGGATGGAGGTATTTTTGCGTGAAATCGGGGGAGAATAAATGTATACAGTAATAATATTTACAATCTGTCTGGGGATATTGATATTTGTTCATGAGTTTGGCCATTTTCTCATGGCAAGAATGAAAGGCATCAGGGTATTGAAATTTTCCCTTGGTTTTGGTCCCAGGATAATCGGTAAAAAGGTAGGTGATACAGAATATGTTTTGTCCGCGCTACCTCTGGGCGGATATGTGAAGATGGCTGGAGAGAACATGGATGAAGCGACTATGGCGCCTGATGAGTTCCCTTCGAAGAGCGTGGGGGCCCGTGCCTCTGTTGTTCTTTCCGGACCAGTAATGAATATAATAATAGCCTTTTTGTTGATGCCTTTGGTGTTTCTTATTGGTATCAAGATGCCGGCATTTTTAGAGGATGCTCCTGTAGTCGCATGGCTTGAGGAAGGTTCTCCTGCCCAGGTTTCAGGCGTTATGGTGGGTGACCGTATAGTCAAAATTGATAATAAACCCATGTCAGACTGGGAGGATGTGGCGACCATTATATCTACAAGGCCTGAACTTGGATTAAAGGTTGAGGTGGAAAGGGCCAGTAACGTTCATGAGATTATATTAAAAGACAATGGCACTGCCAGGAAGGCCGGGGGGGGGTACGCAGGAATGCTTCCTGATATGCCGCCTGTCATAGGAAAGGTGAACAAAGGATTCCCTGCTGAACGCGAAGGTCTGAAGGCAGGAGACCTTATTGTTGAGATAAATAGTAATCCTGTATTTAACTGGTACCAGGTTTCTTCACTGATCAGGGCTAATGCAGGAAATGAGCTTACTATTGCCGTTAAGAGGGGCGATCAGAGGGTACTTGCTAAGGTTACCCCTGTAAAGGATCCAGCGGGTGGTCACGGTATTATCGGTATAATGAATCAGCAGGAGTCTATAGTCAGGAAATATGGTCTTTTAGACTCCATAAAACATGGTATATCGAAGGCGCTGGAGCTAACTGTGTTGACCGTTGATGTATTGAAGAGGCTGGTTTCAATGAATATCTCTATTGAGACACTTGGCGGGCCTATTATGATAGCAAAACTCACCGGAGAGGCGGCACAATCGGGATTTTCTGACCTTATTGCTTTTCTGGCATTTCTTAGTTTACAGCTCGGCATTCTAAACCTGCTCCCAATCCCGGTACTTGATGGCGGATGGATAGTATTCCTGATAATTGAAAAGATAAAGGGGAGTCCATTGAGCAGAAAGACCATGGAGGTGGCGCAGACAGTCGGTTTTGCTATGCTGATCATGCTGATAATTATTGTTTCATATAATGACATACTAAGAGTATTCAGGTAATTTACTTTCACATGACTCGCAGGAAGACAAGGCAGATAAAGGTTGGTGATGTTTTGATTGGAGGCGGTGCTCCTGTTGTTGTTCAGTCCATGACCAACACAGATACGAGGGATGTCAGTGCTACTATTGCCCAGATAAAGCGGCTTGAGGAGGCAGGGTGTGAAGTCATTCGTGTCGCAGTACCGGACACAGAAGCTGTAAAAGCCATTCCTGATATCAGGAAGGCGATAAATATCCCGCTTATTGCTGACATACACTTTGACTACAGGCTTGCAATCCTGGCGATTGATAATGGCGCCGATGGTCTGAGGCTGAATCCCGGCAATATAGGCTCCCGTGACAGGATAGCGCATGTTGTAAATGCGGCCAGAGACAGGGGAATCCCTATACGGATAGGTGTAAATGCGGGCTCACTTGAGGATGACCTGCTGAAGAAGCATGGTCACCCTACTGCCGAGGCGATGGTTGAATCGGCATTGCGGCATATACGATTACTTGAAGAACTTGATTTTCATGATATAAAGGTTTCATTAAAGGCATCCAGTGTTCAGTTGACACTTGAGGCATACCGGCTGTTTTCTGAAAAGTCAGACTACCCGCTTCATGTCGGTGTTTCTGAGGCAGGGCCGCTCTTATCAGGCACAGTAAAATCGTCTATCGGGATAGGGATGCTCCTGTCAGAAGGCATAGGTGACACAATCAGGGTATCCCTGACAGCAGATCCGGTTGAAGAGGTCAGGGTGGCTTATGAGATATTAAAATCTCTCAATCTGAGACAGAGGGGGGTTAATATTATTTCCTGCCCTACGTGCGGCAGGATGGAGATAGATATAGAAAAGATTGCTTGTGAAGTAGAGAAAAGACTCTCTTTTGTCACTCTTCCACTCAATGTATCTATCCTTGGATGCGTGGTAAATGGCATAGGCGAAGGTAAAGAATCTGATGTCGGAATAGCAGGGGGAAAAGGGGTTGGACTCCTTTTCAGGGGTGGTGAGATCATCAGAAGGTTAAGAGAGGATGAACTTGTGGATGCACTTGTCAGAGAGGTTGAAGATATATGTACTATTCGAAATTCCTGATACCAACACTTAGGGAAGACCCGGGAGAGGCGGAGATAATCAGCCACAGGCTTATGCTGCGGGCCGGAATGATAAGAAAACTGGCGGCTGGCATTTACAGCTATCTACCTCTTGGCTACAGGATAATAAGAAAGATTGAAAATATAGTCCGTGACGAAATGAACAGGGCAGGGGCGCAGGAGATCTTCATGCCTATGGTACTTCCGGCTGAACTCTGGAGAGAGACCGGCCGCTGGGAAAAATATGGTAAAGAGCTCCTCAGACTCAAAGACAGGCATGAAAGGGATTTCTGCCTGGGGCCAACACATGAGGAGGTTGTAACCGACATTGTCAGAAATGAGGTCAAATCGTACAGGCAGCTTCCCGTTAACCTGTATCAGATCCAGTCTAAGTTCAGAGATGAGATAAGACCAAGATTCGGGTTAATGAGGGGAAGAGAATTTATAATGAAGGATGCCTACAGCTTTGACGCAGATCAGGCAGGTGCTGAGGAATCATACAGAAAGATGTACGAGGCATACATAAATATATTCAAGCGCTGCGGGTTGACGTTTAAACCTGTTGAGGCTGATACCGGCCTTATAGGCGGGCAATTCTCCCATGAGTTTATGGTATTGGCTGAGACAGGTGAGGAGGCTGTTGCCTCCTGTGATTCCTGTGGATATGCCGCCAACATGGAGAAGGCGGAAGGGGTCGCAAAGAGATCTTCAGATGAAAAAATCCCCCTTAATCCCCCTTTTTCAAAGGGGGAAATTAGTTCTTCTGCTTTTTCAAAGGGGGAAATTAGTTCTTCTGCTTTTTCAAAGG
>JADLDG010000057.1 GCA_020846775.1 Nitrospirota bacterium | reverse complement strand
GTATAAAGTGGTATCTTTTCCTTCTGGAAATCCTCAAGACTTGTAGATAGCACAGTAATACTCCTTTCTGTTTCAAGAGTATCCATAATATCAGCCACAGCCTTTCTTATCTCTTTGTCTGACTTGTCAAAGACAGCAAGCAAATCAATATCAGAGGTTTGCCTCGCAGTCCCTTTTGCCCATGAGCCATAGAGGATCAGGCATTTAAGATTGCCATGAAATCTCTTTGTGAGATTCTCTGCTATCTCTTCTGCAATACCTTTGATCGCCTCTTGCATATTTCAACAGGATTTTCTGTATCGTAGTATACGTTCTCTCACCCGGAAGCCAATCTTCTTTTCCTTTGCCTCAGTTGGAGCCATAATTTGGTGAATAGCATCAAAAACGATCTTGAACTGGTCATCGTTTTTCTTTTCCATGTCTTCTATCTTCTGTTTGAGTTCCTTATGTGTAGTGAGCATCTCCCTGAGTTTTGTAAAGGTTCGCATTATCTGGATGTTGACGGAAATTGACTGCTCGCTACTCAGAACACTTGAAAGCATAGCCACTCCATTCTCTGTAAAGGCGTGTGGAGGGTACTTTGAGTGCTGTCCTCTCTTTAAGGTTCCAAATTGGAATCTTAAAGAATCATATTCATCTCTGGTTAACTGAAACATAAAATCTTCAGGGAATCGTTTTATATTTCTTTTAACAGTCTTATTAAGGTTTCCCGTAGTAACTCCATATAGTATGGCAAGATCCCTGTCCAGCATCACCTTTTTGCCTCTGATGATAAGTATTTTACTCTCAATAATCTGCTGAGGAATAATTTCCGAGCCCCGCATAATTATTCACCTTCCTTTCCCCATATTCAGCCACAGTGGCAAGCATAACCACGCCTGACAAACTGCCGTCAATGACTGCCATCACCTACAGCCAGAATATATCATTGAACGCCGCCATATTATAGCAGGAAATTGTCTTTTGCGATAGTGCTTTACAGGGAGGATTGGAGATGATTATCTGTTGCCTTTCCCCCTTTCGTAGACTATAATCTTTAAGATGAATTCTTATGTTTCCGTAAGGAAGATCCTTACTTACACACTCCTCCTGAACATGATTGCCGCCCTTGCCAAGCTTATTTATGGACACATATCAGGCTCACTGAGCATGGTTGCAGATGGGTATCATTCATTCTTTGACGGAACATCGAATGTCATCGGCCTCGTTGGTATCTGGCTTGCGTACAATCCGCCTGACAAGGACCACCCCTACGGGCACAAGAAATATGAGACACTGGCGTCACTTGGCATTTCTATCCTCCTCTTTCTTACATGTTATCATATACTGCGGGATGCATATTTCAGGTTCATGGACTCGACTACCCCGCATGTTACCGTCTTCAGTTTTCTGGTCATCCTTGCTACTATGGGGATTAATATATTTGTTATGAAATGGGAGCGTTCAAAAGGTGAGGAGTTGAAGAGTGAGATATTGATATCAGATGCAATGCACACGAAGAGTGATATCTTTGCCTCTGTGGCTGTTATGATAAGCCTTGCCGCAGTTTATGCAGGCATCCCCGTGATAGACCCTATTGCTGCCTTTATAATAGCAATTCTCATTGGCTGGACAGGATATCAGATATTGTCTGAGTCGGCAAAGGTATTAAGCGACTACTTTAGAATAAACCCGGGACTCATCAGGGATGTTGTAATCGGAGTTGATGGTGTGACAGAGTGTCATGATATAAGATCCCGCGGCACACCGACTGATGTCTTTGTAGACTTAAGGCTTCATGTACCATCAGATATGGGTATCTCTGAGGCCCACGAGTTAGCGCATAAGGTGGAAGGAAGGATCAAAAAGGAGTTTGCAGAGGTGACAGAAGTCGTTGTGCACATTGAGCCGGAAGGGAAGATGGCTGGAAGTGTGGGTGAGCATTAGGAATCACATATCAAAAAGAAGGAGGCGATGAGTATGGGTGCTGCAAAAAGGCCGGTAATAGGTATTACAATGGGAGACCCGGCTGGTATTGGACCGGAGATAATTGTTAAGGCAATCCTTGAATATGACATAAACAAGATATGCCGCCCAATAGTTATTGGGGATGCTGGGGTAATTAAAAAGATCTTGAAGACGTGCAGGATCAGCGCAGAGATAAAGAAGATTGAAAAGATAGCGTCTGCCCCTGCCGGCAGCGGTAAGATCGAAGTTATTGATCTGAATAATGTGGATATAAAGGGACTAAAGTACGGTGTCCCTGGCAAGACCTGTGGATCTGCCGCTGTATCGTTCATAAAAAAGGCTGCAGAGCTTGCCCTCGCAAAGAAGATAGATGCAATTACCACAGCCCCCATTAATAAGGAAATTATTAATGCAGCAGGTTTTCAATACCCCGGACATACCGAACTACTGGCTGAAATGGCCGGTACAAAGGATTTTGGTCTTATGATGGTTGGCGGCGGCCTGCGTGTTATACTTGTCACGACCCACATGGCATTAAAAGATGTGTTCAGGCATATTCAGAAAGACAGTGTGCTTAGAACGATCCGTCTTGCCCATAAGGCTATGGGTTATTTTCAGACAAAGCCGCCGAGGATTGCTGTAGCTTCACTTAATCCGCATGCCGGCGAAGGGAGATTGTTTGGTACAGAAGAGTGGGATGTGATCATGCCTGCAATAATTGAGGCTCGGGGAGAGGGGCTTGATGTGAGCGATCCGTTCCCGGCCGACACCTTGTTCTATAAGGCTAAAGAACGTTACTATGATATTGTCGTCGCTATGTATCATGACCAGGGACTGATACCGTTAAAGCTTCTTGCCTTTGGAAAGGCTGTTAATGTAACGGTAGGTCTGCCGTTTATCAGGACTTCTGTAGATCATGGGACGGCGTATGACATAGCCGGTAAAGACTGCGCAGACCCTGGAAGTTTGATCGAGGCATTAAAGATGGCAGTAGAAATGGTCGGGTTTACTCATGCATAAAGATGACAATAATGACAATAATATAAGTCAAAAGCAGGGACGGCCGGGGCGGCCTAAGAAACATCTTGGACAACACTTCCTGCAGGACCCTGAAATAATATCCAGGATAATAGAAGTTGCTGATATTCACAAGGATGATGTGATTGTTGAGATAGGACCAGGCAGGGGTGCGTTGACCTTCAGGATGGCAGAGATTGCATCTGAAGTAATCGCTATTGAGATAGACAGTTCAATAATTGAAAATCTTAAAGAGCGGGCGGTCAAATATCCGGGCCTTACTATAGTCGAGGCGGATGCACTGCAATTTCCATATCATCAGGTCGGTTCACGATTTAAGGTTGTGGCAAACCTTCCGTACTATATGTCTACCCCGATTCTTTTCCGTCTGATAGAACTGAGTGACATGGTTACTTCAATGACGATTATGCTCCAGAAAGAGGTTGCGGAACGTGTAGTTGCTGCGCCAGGGAGTAAAGACTATGGGATATTGTCTATAGCAGTTCAATTTTATGCCCACCCTGAGATAGCATTTAATGTTTCGCGCAAGATGTTCTATCCTGAACCTAAGGTTGACTCTTCAGTCCTTAAGATTGTGCCGAGGGAAAAGGTTGCTGTTGATGTAAGAAATGAGGGGCTTTTCTGGGGGCTCATTAAATCTGCTTTTTACTACAGAAGAAAGACCCTGCTTAATTCACTTTCTTTGTCTGGTCACAGTAAGGAAATAATTAAAAATGTACTCGATATGGCAGAGATTGATCAGAACTGTCGTCCTGAGGACGTCAGTATGGAGGAATGGGGAAAGATTGCCGATACGCTTATGGAGTTTATGATGTCGGAGCAGAAAAGACATAAATTTTAATAACTTACCTGGAGGAAATTTTAATGAAAAAATCTGTCGTAGCTCTCGCGGTGGTACTGTTGGTTTCTTTAATCTATTCAGCGCCGTCGTATTCGGATGATAAGTTGGATGCAGTAAAGATTGGTGTAGTAGATATACAGCGGGTGATTATTGAATCAAAGGGCGGTAAGGAGGCGAAGGCGCAATTTGAGACTGAAATGACAGGAATGAAGAAGGCCTTGACTGATAAAGAAGATATATTGAAAAAACTCCGCTCTGAGATTACGAAGGCTGGTATTTCAGACGCAGAGAAAAAGGAAAAGGAGGCGAAGTTCCAGAAAGAGGCGATGGAGATGAAACGGCTTAAAGACCAGGCAGAGTCCGGTCTCAGAGATATGGACAAGACTATCACTGTTAAAATGATTGGTGAGATTCGTGAAGTAATATCAAAAATTGGAACAGAAGAAAAGTATACTATTATCCTTGAGAAGGATCCCAGCGTATTGTACATGCCAAATGCGATAGACATGACCGGAAGAATTATAGAAAATTATGATAAACAAAAGGCAAAAAAGTAGTGCGTTGAAGAGTTATCAGGATTTTTTAATAATCCTTTCTGTTCTATTGATTCCTGTCTTGACATCCTGCGGGCAAAAGCAGCACAAGGATGAAGTTGCTGTTGTGAATGGATCCCCTGTTTCATTGCAGGAGTTTCAAAGGGAACTTGCCATATATGCCAACAGAAACCCTGATTTTAAGCTGAATGCAAAATCTGTAGAAGAACATCTGAACATGGTTATTGATAAACAGCTGATGATCCAGGAAGCTATGAAGATGGGGCTTGCAGAAGATAAAAGGTTTCTTGAGACGATAAAGAGTTTCTGGGAACAGACACTTATAAGGGAATTGATTGAAGTCAGGAGCAGGGAGTGGAGCGGAAAGCTTATTGTAACAGAAGATGAGATACTTGCTTATTATCAGAACATGAAGACAGGATTAAACCCCAGACCGCTTTTGAAGGATGTCCGTGAAGAGATAAGGTTGTTACTCTTTGAGCAGAAGAAACAGAAGGCGATGGATGAGTGGTTGAAAGAGGCAAGAAATTCCGCAGAAATTAAGATTGATATGAAAAAATTGTCAGAAAGTTACAAGTAAAACGCTCATGAGCCGCGGGCTCAAAAAGGTACATGAAAATAATCCCCCTTAATCCCTCTTTTTCAAAGGGGGAAATTAGTTACCCCACTTTAGAAAAGTGGGGCAGGGGGGGATTTGAAAGGCTATTTCGAGTGAACAGACCAATATTCAGGCGTCGTAACTTTTTCATAAACCGGGAGTTTCAGATTAGCTTTACCATCAAGTTCCTTGCAGTAATTGTCATAGAGGCAATACTGGCGATCGGACTCTTTATGTATCTATCGAGAGGCACGCTTACCACAGGATTCATTGGTTCTGACTTCAGGATTGCGAGGACATCAGAGTTTTTCCTGCCTACACTTTTAGTGTCAAACCTCATCATAATTGTCATAACAGCCGTTATAGGCATAACAGTGCTGATCTATATGTCGCACAGGATAGCAGGCCCATTATACCGTTTTGAAAAGATCCTCGATGATGTAGGAAGGGGTGACCTTACTCAGAGATTTAAATTAAGGGATAAAGACCAGTTGTCAGAGTTGTCTGAAAGTATTACTGAATTGACTACCGCTATGGATAGCAGGGTCAGTGATATAAAGTTCAGGACTCATGAACTGTCAGGTCTTTTGCGGGAGATCAAGGCCTCAGAGTCTACCGGACAATCAGGCAGTAATAGTCTGGATAATCTATTAAGGGAAGTTACAGAAAACGTTCAGGCTTTAGAGGAGGTTGTGAACTATTTCAAGACCTCGGAAAACCAATAAGTCCCCCTCATCCTTCATTAATATAACGCTGTTCCACATTGCTGCTATATTTATACTGCTGCCGCCTGTTTCTGTATTTGCCTGTGATAGTCTGCCCAAGAGTGTTGGATCTAAATATGCCACTATATGTTATGAAAATGAAAAAGGGCTTCAGCGGTTCACGAAGAATATAGGAAAGGGAACCGGTTTCTTCAGCGGCGGCTTTGATAATGACCCTGCAGAAACAGGCAGAAAGGTAGATTCTTTAGTTGAGAGGGTAAGCAGATTGCTTGATATGTATCCTTTTGATCTTAGTATCAAAATATGTGTCTATCAAAGTCACAGGGATATTGAAAGCGCATATTCCCATCTGACGCCCCTTGGCGCCTTCGGGAAGACACCAATTGCATTTTACTCACACAGGAGCAGGACAATATATGTGTCTGTCGAGAATACAGGCGCAGGCGTTCTTGCGCATGAGATCGCCCATGCAGTTATAAATTTCTACTTTCCTGAGCCTCCTCCTGAAAGGATGCAGGAGATATTAGCACAGTATGTAGATAAACATTTGTGGGAATAGATATGCTGCAGGAAATGCTTTGATTGAATTTAGCAGAGGAAAGTGATAAATTATCCGCATATGGATGATAAAGCACTCCTGATTATACCGCTTGGAGGTGTGGGGGAGATCGGTCTCAATATGACGGTCTTCCGGTATGGAGATGACATAATAGTTGTTGATGCAGGGCTTATGTTCCCGGAGGAGGAAATGTTAGGTGTTGATGTTGTCATACCTGATATTTCTTATCTGGCTGAAAATAGAGAGAAGGTCCTGGGTATTATCATTACCCATGGACATGAAGACCATATAGGCGCTATCCCGTACTTGCTGAGAGAGATGAATATCCCGGTCTATGGCACCCCTCTTACCATCGGGCTTATCTCAGAAAAGCTCAAAGAACATGATCTTGATGAAAAGTGTAATCTGATTTCTATCCGGCCTAAAGAAGTTTTTGAGCTGGGGTGTTTTTCCATTGAGGGTATAAGGATAACTCACAGTATTGTTGACGGTGTAGGTTTTGGTATTACAACACCTGTCGGCCGTATAGTACATACCGGGGATTTCAAGTTTGACCAGACCCCGGTAGACGGGCAGTTGCTCGATGTCCATCGTTTCGCTGATTATGGAAACATGGGGACACTCGTGCTTCTTTCAGACAGCACAAATTCTGAAAGGGAGGGTTATTGTCTTTCCGAACGTGAAGTTGGTGTTGCATTTAATGAGATTTTTGCCAGGGCTAAAAAAAGGATTATTGTAGCGACATTTGCATCTAACATTCACAGGATACAGCAGGTAATAGATGCTGCTGCAAAATTTGGCCGAAGGGTGATATTAAACGGCCGGAGTGTGGTAAATAACACCAGGATTGCTGAAGAGCTTGGATACCTTCATTACCCGCCTGATGTCAAGGCCTCTATGGATGACCTGAATGAGCTTCCGTGTTACAAGATTGTGATTGTGACTACTGGCAGTCAGGGAGAGCCGATGTCTGCACTCTCCAGGATGGCTATGGATGACCACAAGCATATAAAGATCGAAGAAGGTGATATGGTCCTGTTATCATCGAGATTCATACCAGGTAATGAACGTGCTATTGGAAGGGTAATCAATCATCTATTTCGCCGTGGCGCAAATGTCTTATATGAGCAGGTATCGGACATCCATGTGTCGGGTCATGCCTGCAGGGAAGAGCAGAAGATGATGCTCAATCTTGTGAAGCCGAAATACTTTATTCCTGTTCATGGTGAATACAGGCATCTTATTTATCATTCAAGACTCGCTGAAGGGCTTGGTATTCCGCGGGAAAACATCCTGATACTTGAGAACGGTGATGTGGCTCAATTTACAGAGGATGGTGCAAGAAAAGCAGGAAAGGTGGATGCCGGCAGGGTGTTTGTTGATGGAAAGGGGATTGGAGAGGTTGGCAGCATCGTCCTCAGGGATCGTAAACACCTTGGTATGGATGGGATAATTATTGTAATGATTGGAATAGAAAAGAGTTCGGCAAAGATTATAACAGGCCCGGATATTATCAGTCGTGGATTCATCTATGAAGAGGATTATCCTGAGGTAATTGAAGAATTGCGGAAAGTTGTTATTACGTTACTGGGAGAGATGGAGCCGGAGTTAATGCAGGAGTGGATCATAGTTAAGGACAAGGTTACTGCTGCACTGAAAAGGCACATAAAGAAGAAGATGCAAAGGAGACCGATGATTATTCCAATAATTATCGAGGTGTAGGGAGATACGATGGCTGATAAAAAGAAAAAAAAAGAAGACAGGAAATGGGTTAGCGAAATATGGGGGTTTGTTTTTTTTGCCGCAGGCCTGCTGATCTTTGCGAGTCTTGTTTCATTCAGCCCTGATGACCCTTCATTCAATTCTGTCTCGACCAGCAATGATGTAAAGAACCTTGCCGGGCTGTTTGGTTCTCATCTATCAGATATCCTTTTTACCCTCGTTGGCGGGGCTGCATACTTAGTTCCATTTGTACTTTTCCTGGTCGGGTGGAAGAAGTTTAAGAGAGAAGTGGCATCTTATAAAGAAAGGATTATAGGTTTTTGTCTTTTGTTCCTGTCCCTGCCAACGTTTTTTCATCTGCACCTTGAAAGAATATCGTTATCTATAAAGGGGAGTATACCGGCAGGCGGGCTTGCAGGTGACCTGTTTGCATCATTATTGACAGGCTGCTGTGCAACCTTCGGGGCACATGTCATAACGTTTACACTCGTTGTTATATCCGCAGTGATAGCAATAGGAATTTCTCCGGCTGACCTGTCTTCTGCCTTATGGAAGAGGGCAAGGCTGCCGCAGCTGTTAACGGGCATGATATCTCGAAGGGAAAAAGATACGCGGCCGGTCAGGGATAGCGATCTTCTTTCACATGCTAATGCAGTCTTGGCAGATCAAGAGTCATTGTCAGTGGAGCCAGAGCTTGATCTTTTTCGTCCTGAACCGGTTATACAACAAAAAAACCGCAGCCGGTCCCATGCTGCTGATACTGATGTTTTGCCTATGCAGGAGAACCTGGAATTCTCTGACACATCCTCAGACGGGACATATAAACTCCCTCCCTTGTCAATATTAAGTGATCCGGCTCCTTCAGAGACTAAGATTAGCAAAGAAGACCTCCTGATGAATTCAAGTGTCCTGGAGAAGAAATTGCTTGATTTCGGGATAGACGGTCAGGTTGTAGAGGTGAATCCCGGACCTGTTATCACGATGTATGAATTTGAACCTGCTCCTGGTGTCAAGTTGTCAAGGATTGTGAATCTTTCAGATGATCTTGCCCTTGCACTGAAATCAGGAAGTGTACGCATTGTAGCTCCACTGCCTGGCAAGTCTACCGTAGGGATAGAAGTACCCAACCATTTCAGGGAGGATGTGTTTCTTAAGGAGATAATTGCATCAGAGCAGTTCAGGGCGCTAAAGTCGAGGCTTCCACTGGCGCTTGGCAAGGATATCTCCGGCAATCCGGTAGTCGCTGACATGACAAAGATGCCGCATTTGTTAGTTGCCGGGGCAACCGGTTCAGGCAAGAGTGTTGCCTTAAACAGTATGATATCAAGCCTTCTTTACAGTGCAACTCCTTCTGATCTCAAAATAGTAATGATAGACCCGAAGATACTGGAGCTGTCTATATATGAGGGTATACCACACCTTATTACGCCTGTGATAACACAGCCAAAGGAGGCGTCATGGATTTTACAGAGGCTTGTTGAGGAGATGCAGAGGAGATACCGGGTACTTGCTGAAAAGGGTGTAAGAAACATTGATGGATACAACAAGCTCACTGACAAAGAGGAAACCCTTCCATATATTGTTGTTATTGTTGACGAGCTTGCTGACCTTATGATGACGGCGCAACGTGAGGTGGAAGATTCTATAGCAAGGCTTGCTCAGATGGCGAGGGCTGCCGGTATTCATCTTATTCTGGCAACTCAACGTCCGTCAGTAGATGTTATTACAGGTGTTATTAAGGCTAACTTTCCGGCACGCATATCTTTCAAGGTCTCGTCAAAGGTAGATTCAAGGACCATCCTTGATGGCATTGGGGCTGAGGACCTGTTGGACAAGGGGGACATGTTGTTCCTCCAGCCCGGTACGTCAAAGCTGATGAGGGTGCATGGGGCATATATATATGAATCTGAGGTGGGGAAAATAGTTGAATATGCAAAGGCCCAGGCAAGTCCTGAATATAGTTACAAACCTGAGGAGGCTGATTCTGAAGAAGGAGTTTCTGAAGGTGACAGGGATGAATTCTATCAGCAGGCCCTGGATATAGTCCTGATGTCCGGACAAGCGTCTATATCTCTTATACAGCGCCGCCTGCGCATAGGTTTCAACCGTGCTGCCCGGCTTGTTGAGATGATGGAAGCGGATGGCTTTGTAGGACCGTCTATAGGAGGAAAGCCGAGAGAGGTATTGAAGAGGGAGCGATGAAGAAGCAATGATCAGTGAGTTAGAAGAAGCAATGAGCGATGAGCAATGAGTTGTGAGGAGTTTTTAGTGTTGAATATTAAGGTCATGGTGCGGAACTCAGTATTTGGAGTATTCCTTGTCATTATTATTGCGATGGTGCCTTCTCAGCTCTATGGAGAAGTTAAGGCGGAGGGAGGGGCTTCTGCTGAAATCCTGAAAAGAGTTCAGGCAGTATACAGAGATGTCAATGATTTCACGGCGGACTTTGTTCAGCAGAGCTATCTGCAAGGTTTTGATGAAAAAAACTTTAAAGGGAAATTATACCTGAAAAAGCCCGGGCTGGTGAGGTGGGATTACACAAGGCCAGTCAAACAAAATATCGTAATAAATGGAGACACTATCACCCTCTATTTTTATGAGCAGAAACAGGCCATTATTCAGAAGGTTTCTGACCATCCTGATGCTGAACCGGCCATGGGTCTATTATCTAATATAGAAAAATGGGAAGATAGTTTTATTATTAAAAGCGGGGAACCCTCAGCTGATTTTTTCAGACTTAAACTTACACCTAAGACGATGAAGATGGTGAACGAGGTAATTGTTGAAATAGATAAAGAAACATTTTATATTAAAAAATTAATACTTTCAGAGGACAGCGGTAATAAAATATCTTTTAGTTTCTCCGGGACGAAGTTGAATAGTGGCATAAAAAAAGGTCTGTTTGACTTTAAGATTCCGGGAGGCACTGAGGTTCTGAAGTATTGATGAGGGAGGTAAGTCATGGCAACAGATAATTCGTTTGATATTGTATCAAAGATAGAGATGCAGGAGGTAAAGAACGCCATTGATCAGGCGATGAAGGAGGTAGCTCAGAGGTTTGATTTCAAGGGCAGTAAGAGTGATGTTAAGCTTGAAGAGAAAAATAATGAGATTATAGTAAGTTCTGATGATGAATATAAGTTAAAGAGCCTGATTGATATTCTTCAGGCAAAGCTGGTGAAACGGGGAATTTCACTGAAGGCATTGACTTACGGCAAGATTGAGACTGCACTGGGTAGTACTGTCAGGCAGAATATAAAGTTGCAGCAGGGGATCCCGTCTGACAAGGCCAAAGAAATCGTCAAGGCGATAAAGGAAACCAAACTTAAAGTTCAATCTCAAATTCAGGGTGATCAGCTCAGGGTATCAGGAAAAAACAGAGATGACCTTCAGTCTGTAATCAAGCTCCTCCGGGAGAGTGATTTCGGGATTGATATGCAGTTTATAAACTACAGATAAATTATATGCTAATTTGTAATGTCTTGAATGCCTTTTCAGCTGCCTTTATAGTCTTTTCTATATGCTCTTCAGTATGCGCAATTGAAAGAAAAATTGCCTCAAACTGTGATGGCGCAAGGTATATCCCCTGATCCAGCATGACGTTGAAAAATCTGCCAAAGGCAGCGGTGTCTGACTTCTTTGCAGATTCATAGTCTGTAACAGGACCCTCTGTAAAAAAGGTGCAGACCATGCTGCCTACACCTGTGTTAAATACAGAAATTCCTGCACGATTAGCGGCGTCTCTGATGCCTTCTGACAATTGTCCTGACAATTTATTCAGGCGCTCGTAAGTCCCCGGTTGCGAGAGGATTTTCAATGTTTCAATCCCGGCAGTAGTTGCAAGGGGATTTCCTGAAAGGGTTCCTGCCTGATATACGGGGCCTGATGGAGCGATCATTTCCATAATATCTGCCCTGCCGCCATATGCACCAATTGGAAGACCGCCTCCTATAACCTTCCCAAGGCATGTAAGGTCAGGAGTAATACCATACAGTTCCTGTGCGCCGCCATAGGCTGCCCTGAAACCGCTCATCACTTCGTCAAATATCAGCAGTGTGCCGTATTGACGTGTAATGTCCCTGAGCATCTTAAGGTAACCTTCAGCAGGAGGCACTACCCCCATATTCCCTGGCACTGGTTCAATGATTACACATGCTAACTCACTGCCGCTATTTTCCATGATATTCTTAATAGCTGCAAAATTGTTAAACGGTGCAGTAATCGTATTTCTTGCAAAATCGGAAGGTACACCGGGGCTGTCAGGTATACCGAGTGTCGCCGCGCCGGAACCCGCCTTAACCAGCAGACTGTCTGCATGGCCATGATAGCACCCCTCGAATTTTAATATCTTATCCCTGCCGGTATAAGCCCTTGCCAGTCTCAGTGCACTCATAGTAGCCTCTGTGCCGGAATTGACCAATCTGATCAGTTCCATAGATGGGAATATATCCCTGACCATTGTGGTCAGTTCTATCTCAAGTGCTGTAGGAGCCCCAAAACTGGTACCTTTTGTAACAGCTTTTCGTAATGCCTTTGTAACCTTCGGGTGTGCATGACCGGCTATCATAGGCCCCCATGATAAGACATAGTCTATATACTCATTCCCGTCAGCATCAAATAAGAGACAGCCGGATGCACTGTCAATAAATATTGGCTCCCCGCCAACTGCCCTGAAGGCCCTTACAGGACTATTAACTCCACCGGGCATTATTTTTTTAGAGGCTTTAAACAATGCCAATGATTTGTCTTTTTTCATCAACCCTCCAATTTTAACTTGTAGAACAATGAGCAATGATGTTAAAATTTATATCATTAATGTGGTTCGTATTCAAGTGGAATAGATTCTTGAATAATCTGATCACCCGGATAGTTATTCATGACCATAGAAAAAGTCCTGAACTCCATACAGCAGATCGTTAAGGGCATAGAAGATGTATATCAATGCCTCCTGGAACGTTACTACGAAAATTCCGGCTACAGGGTTTTATGGGAGGAAATGCTTCAGGGTGAAGACAATCAGATTGAACTATTAAACAGGTGCATTTCTATTATGCCCTCCCTGCCTCATCCGTCTTATACAATTGTTGGCAAAGATGTCAACTACGATGAAATCCTTTCAATTATTGAAAAGTACAGAAAGGAGATATCGGGTGACCTGGATATTAACCGCGCATTGAAGATCGCTTTTCACCTGGAACTCCTTGAGATTCAGGGTATCTTTAATGAGATTATCAAACTTCCTCAAGAGCCATATTTTGAAATCCTGACAGATATGCATTTGGAAACCCGCCGGAATATGAGGACACTAATCACAGGAGTGGAAAAATATTCATATGATGAAGCTTTCCTGCAGAAAGTCCGCGAGTTAAAGTCCGGGATCATTGAAAAGAGGTCAGGGGTTGACAGGAGGACTGGCATTATTAAGCCGGACAGTATTGACCGTCGTAATGGTGACAGAAGACAGGAAAGGCTTGTTAAGATAGCCTGCAAGATTTAACCTATTCATAAGATTATCCGAAATAGTACTTTAATTACGTCATAAAAACGTCCTTTTCATCTTAAAGTGGAGATTTATTATGGCATCTAAAAAAATACCTGTTCAAAAGCTTAATGTGGGGATGTTCGTTGAACAGCTCGACCGTCCATGGATAGATACTCCATTCTTTTTTCATAAAAAATTGATTAAGACACAGGATCAGATTGATAAGTTGATAAGCAACGGAATAATGTATGTGATGATAAATACGGAAAAAGGCGCTGACTTAGAGGATAAATCCGTACTGAATGACACTGAGAGGACACACCTGAGTGTTAAACCTGAGGAGAAACCTAAGCCGTCAGCAAAATCTGAATATATTGATCCTCTTACAATTGATGAGGAGTTACCAAGGGCAAAGGAGATAAGGAGCAACGTAAGCAACGTCGTAAAGAATATCTTTAATGATACTCGAATGGGCAAGGCTATTGAGGTCGAGGCTGTAAAGGAGCAGGTAAGCGCTATCGTCGAAAGTGTATTCAGAAACAGAGATGCATTATTGTGCCTAACCAATCTGAAAGATTATGATGACTATACTTTTATGCATAGCGTTAATATCGGCATTCTTGCCGTATCATTCGGGCGGCACCTTGGAATGACAAAAAGGCAATTGGAAAATATTGGATTTGGCGGAGTATTGCACGATATTGGAAAGACAATGATCCCGGAGAGTATTTTAAACAAACCAGGGAAATATACAATGACTGAGTACGAGATTATGAAGCGTCATGTGAATCTGGGAGGTGAGATTTTACGAAAACATGACCACATACCGGAAGAGGCCATGCTGGTAGCCTTACAGCACCATGAACGGTTTAACGGCACAGGCTATCCAAACAGGCTGTTCGGGAGCAAGATCAGTCTTGAAGGACAAATTGCAAGCATATGTGATGTTTATGATGCCCTGACATATGAAAGGGTCTATCATAATGCGTCAACCTGTCATGCAACTATAAAGAGATTGTATGAATGGGGAGATACTCTCTTTGTTATGGAACTGATAGAAAACTTTGTAAAGTGTATAGGCATATACCCGTTAAACTCTTTGGTGGAACTAAATACAGGACAATGCGGTGTCGTTGTTTCTGTAAATCAAAAAGAATTGTTACGTCCCAAGGTTAGAATACTTCTGGACAGCAATAAGAAAAAGCAAGAGTCAACAGTTGTTGACCTGGCTGCAGAAAAAGACGCTGATGGAAACTATATATATTCAATAGTTAGTGAATTAAACCCGGCTGTTCTAGGTCTGGATATCAATCAGTATGAAGGCTTGTCAGTGTCTATTCCGGAAAGTTAACTGGCGGGATATTCTTATCCCGCCAGTTAATTAAAAGTATATGTTATTTGGAACCCGTTAGTCTTTCGTACTTGGCCTGAAGATCATCCTTTGATTCCTTATGATCTGGGTCCGCTACAATACAGTTGTCAACCGGGCATACCGCAACGCATTGAGGTTCATCATAATGTCCAACGCATTCGGTACATTTGTCCGGGTCTATTATATAAATATCCCCTTCACTTATTGCCTCATTAGGACACTCAGGCAAACAAGCAGCACAGGCAATACATTCTTCGTTAATAAGCAGCGCCATACATCTTACTCCTTTCTTAATAATATGAGACTCGTGAAAAGAATACTACCATTTATGAAATTCTGTTGTCAATAATTTATTTTACAATAATATTACTGATTTTGTCCGTTAAAGCACTCTATGATGTCCTTCATCCCGGCAGGAAGAGGAGGTTCAAATTCCATGTATTTCTCTGTAACAGGGTGGATAAATCCGAGTTTCATCGCATGCAGCATTAGCCTGTCTATCTTCACGCTGCCTATATTTGAATAGCCCCTTCCCCCGTAAAAACTATCACCAGCAACAGGGTGGTGAAGGTGGGACAGGTGAACCCTCAACTGATGTGTCCTTCCTGTCTCGGGTTTCAGCTCTAAAAGTGTTGCATTCTTAAATCGCTTTAATACCCTGAAAAAGGTCTTTGCATGTTTAGGATTCACTGTCCGTGAAGAGAACTTCTTTCTGTCCCTGGTATCTCTGCCAATGGGAAGGTCAATCTCTCCCCGGTTTTTCTTCATTACACCGTGAACCAATGCTATATAAACCTTTAAGACCGTGCGTTGTTTGAACTGATTTGATAAATGACGGTGGACAGGGTCGCTCTTAGCAATAACAAGAACACCGGATGTGTCTTTATCCAGCCTGTGAACAATACCTGGCCGCTCACGACCGCCTATTCCAGTTAAATCTTTACAGTGATGAAGAAGGGCATGGACAAGTGTACCGCTGTAATGACCGGGGGAAGGATGCACAACCATGCCAGATGGTTTATTGACTATTAATAGATGTTCATCCTCGTACACGATATCTATTGATATATCCTCAGGCTGCAAAGGCAGGGGGGTCGGTCCCGGAATTTCAATCCTGATTTCATCGTCCGGACGAACCTTATAGTTTGTCTTAACGGTTTCACTATTAACCGTGATAAGATTTAATTTTAACAACTTCTGGATTGCAGTTCGTGAGAACGGTAACAGATTTGTTATGTACTGGTCTATCCGTTTGGAGTCACTGTAAGGAGATACCTTGAGTATCTTTACAATCGGCATGATACCTATTTTATTTCTGAGATCCGGTTCTCTCTGGTATAAATAACATATAACATCTGGCGGGCATTTGCATTGTTTCTCTCAATCGTCAGTATTTCCTGATAAGCGCTTTTTGCCTCAGGCAATTCCCCCATCTCAAAAAAAAGCCTGCCTGTAAGCTCATACGCCTCTATATAAGAAGGATCCTCCTCAGTAGCATAAATTGAGTAATTAAGGGCCTTTTTTTTGTCTCCTTTTTTATCAAAGGCACTGGCAATGTTAAAAAGGAGTTCAGGGGTAGGTTCATCAGTCATCTTTTCCAGATAAAGATATATCTTAAGTGCATCTCTCAGTCTTCCCTGTGCCAGGTAGATATTGCCAAGAAGAAAATTGCAGGATGCATCTAACGGATCAACCGCCAGCGCCTGTTGTACAACCTCATGCGCAGCATCAAGATGTCCAAGTTGTAAATATATATCAGCAAGCTCACAATGGGCATCTACCTGATCGGGGTAAAGTTCACATGACCTCTTGAGATACTGTACGGCCCGGAGCCAGTTCCCTTCTTCAAGAGTCATTATTGCTTTGCTGAATAATCTTTCCCATGCCTTATTCATTTGTAAGTACAGCCTCCATGACATCCAGAACATTCCACCGAACTAGTGTCAGTAATTAAAAAAGTCATATTAACTATCATAACGCGGGTTTCATCCCGCAATTAGTGCTGACCATACTGGCCGGATCTAATCAGACATTTAATATGTGTCTTTTCTTCGTAAATAGTATGGTAATAACCAGTATTAACGTTCCCACTGTTATAGCTGCGTCTGCTATATTGAAAGCAGGCCAGTGGAAATGTCCCCAGTAAAAATCAAGGAAATCTACCACCATCTGAAATCTAATCCGGTCAATGAGATTACCTAATGCGCCCCCGATTATCAAGGCAATAGGTACCAGGATTAGATTATCCCTTTCCCTGATCTTTATGTATATGTAAAAAAGGATTGCAAATGCAATTAACGAAATTCCAACCAGTATGATCATTCTTGCTGTTTCACTAATATTGCCGAAAAGTCCAAATGCCGCCCCTGGATTGAATATGTAAGTGATATTAAAGAACCCAGCTATTACCTCCATCGGATCGTGAAGGGTCAGCATATGTTGTACTGCATACTTGGATAACTGATCTATAATAGTAACCCCGCCGGCAACCAGTGTCAATAGCAAGTATTTATTCATGACCTTAATGCTTCTGCACAGCGGCTGCAAACTGCCGGATGTTCTGTGTCCTGTCCGACCGTTTCGCTATAGTTCCAGCAGCGGCTGCACTTACTACCCCCTGCCCGCGAAATTCGGATAGACAATCCATTAATCTCACTGCTTTGATATATATCCGGAGGTGGTGAACTGGAATGAGTAGTTACTGAAGAGACTATGAAGAATGACACGAGTTCACCGGAATTATCATTAAGGAATGTATACAGTTCCTGGTCTGAGAAAATGTCAACATGTGCCTCTAATGAGTGCCCGATGAGCCGGTCTTTGCGGGCAATCTCGAGTGCCTTGGCTACATCACCCCTTACCTTGAGCAGCCTGTTCCACTTTGTATCCAGTTCCTCGTTGATATATGCCTGATTGACTTCAGGGAACAGGCTAAGGTGAACGCTCTCTGTTTCCATGTCTCCCCGAACTTGCTTCGGGATCTCCTGATCCTGCACCGATATTTTCGCGATATACCCCCATACCTCATCGGCTGTAAATGAGAGCACTGGCGCCATAAGTTTTACGATTGATGTCAGTATCTGATACATGGCAAACTGGGCTGCCCGCCGTCCTTTTGAAGCCTTATGGAATGTATATAGACGGTCCTTTAGAATATCGAGATAGATTGAGCTCATGTCAACTACACAGAAGTTATGAAGGGCATGAAATACTATATGGAATTCAAAATCTGTATATGCCTTTTTCACCCGTCCTGTAAGTTTTTGCAGTCTGTGAAGGGCCCATCTGTCTATCTCGGATAATTCATTCAATGACACCTGATTGAGCTGGGGGTCAAAGTCGTATAAATTCCCCAGAAGGAACCTGCAGGTATTTCTAATCCTTCTGTAAGCCTCAGTAAGTTGAACAAGTATGTCTTTTGATATCCTGATATCTTCCCTGTAATCCTCTGCAGCCACCCATAGTCTTAATATCTCCGCCCCATATTGATTAATAACCTCCTGCGGAGCAATTACGTTACCAGCAGACTTAGACATTTTTCTACCACTTCCGTCTACGACAAACCCGTGAGTCAGGACAGACCTGTACGGGGCCTTGTTTCGTGTCCCAATGGATTCGAGCAAAGAACTGTGGAACCACCCTCTGTGCTGATCACTACCCTCAAGATACAAATCTGCGGGCCAGGATAGTTCCGGCCTCTTCTCGAGGACAGCCGCATGGCTGACCCCTGAATCGAACCACACATCAAGGATGTCCATCTCCTGTTCCCACTCTTTATTTCCACACTGTGTGCAGGATACCTCTCCAGGCAGAAGTTTCTCAACCTCTGCGGAAAACCATATGTCTGCCCCGTGATCTTCCACAAGTCCTGCAACATGGTCAATGATATTTTTATCAAGCAGTATGTGTCCGCATTTCTTACAGGCAAACGCGATGATAGGGACACCCCATGTCCTCTGTCTTGATATGCACCAGTCCGGTCTTACTGAGATCATTCCGTGAATCCTGTCCCTCCCCCATCTTGGGATCCATGAGACAGATTCAATTGCCTTCAACGCCTTTTTTCGCAGGCCGCCGGTCTCCATGGATATGAACCACTGCTCAGTGGCACGGAATATAACGGGCTTCTTACACCGCCAGCAATGAGGATAAGAGTGGGAGATCAATTCTTCTTTCAGCAAAACACCCAGTTCCTGCATTTTTTCCATTATGAACTTATTTGCCTCAAAGACCTTCATCCCGGCAAAGAATGGGACCTCATCAATGAACCTACCCCTGCTGTCAACCGGAGAATATATGTCAAGTCCATATTTAAGGCCAGTCTCATAGTCTTCCTCTCCATGGCCCGGGGCTGTGTGTACGCAACCCGTACCCTGTTCAAGTGTAACGTAAGCTCCGTTAACGACTATAGAATCTCTGTCAATAAATGGATGGGAAAATATGACGCCATCCAGCATTGAACCCTTGAATTCTGCTACAGTTGCAAATTCCGGATTACCTGTTTTGGAAAGAAATGAAGGGAGTAAATCCTTTGCCATGATCAGAATGGCACCGTTTAATTCAGCGGCCGTGTAAATAAAGTCCGGATGGAGGCAAACCGCTAAATTTGCTGGCAGCGTCCATGGCGTTGTTGTCCATATTACTACTGATACATCCTTATCCTTAAGGGCAGGGATACGATCACCGATGCCGGACTTGTGCGGAAACCTTACATATACTGATGGTGATGTATCATCTGCATATTCAACCTCAGCCTCTGCAAGGGCAGTCTCGCATGACATACACCAGAGGACAGGTTTTCTCCTTTTATACACACCGCCATTTTCTACAAACCTTCCGAACTCCCTTATGATAGTAGCCTCATACGAATGGGCCAGAGTCAGATATGGATAATCCCAGTCAGCAGAGACACCGAGCCGCTTGAACTCTTCGCGTTGTATATTTACATAGTTTTCTGCATATTCACGGCACAGCTTTCTTATATTATGTCTGCTCATCCCTTTTTTCTTAGGGCCAAGTTGTTTATCTACCTGATGTTCTATCGGAAGGCCGTGGCAGTCCCATCCGGGTGTATAAGGGGAATCAAACCCCTCCATTGTCTTAGACCTGATAATGATATCTTTGAGAATCTTATTTAACGCGTGACCAATGTGGATATTGCCATTTGCATATGGTGGACCATCGTGGAGGATATATTTCTTTCTGTCTTTGCCGGTTTCCCGCAATCTATTATAAAGATTAGTTGTCTTCCATTTCTCAAGCATAACCTCTTCCATTCTGGTAAGGTTTGCCTTCATGGGGAAGTCGGTCCGGGGGAGGTTGAGGGTGTCTTTATAATCCTTTTCCATATAGTGTGCGGCGCCTCAAATTCAGGGCAATCATAACACCTGCCATGCAGGGGTGTCAAGGATTGTAAAGGCATTGATGAACATGTTATATATGTTAAGCATAATCCCTTTTTTACAATATGAATAATGTGAAAGGAATTTACCCTCCCCTTCAAGGGGAGGGTCAGGGTGGGGATGGGTTAATCAGGGTATTTTCGGATGAAAAAGACAGGGCTGCTAATAATAATTATTTTACTGATAGCTGGAATCATACTCTTCTATTCCGGATCTCTTGATACGTGGAGGGTCCAGGGCGTCATAAATGGCGTTGAGAAGGCAATGGAAGAGGAAGAATCAACGAAAATGATGTCATTCATTTCTCTGAATTATGCAGATGGTTACGGATTTGATAATTCCAAGGTCAAACGACTGTTAGAAAATCTCTTTAAAGACTTTGACAAGTTTGAAGTGACGATAGAAAACCCCGTTATAGAGATAAAGGAAGATACAGCAACCGTAAAATTCGATGTCCGGGTAACCGTGGGGTGGAATGGCAATCCCTCATATATCGTCGGCACAAACCGCTCAGCCGCACACATACGAGCATATCTTGTCAAGGAATTATTTAGATGGAAGGTGGTACGGGTAGAAGGGGTGAAATAATCTGCGAATCAGTTTATGTTATAGCTTCTTAGAAAACCTATCCTTTGCAAGAAGCAGTGCAATCATCGTTTTGCTATCCTTAATTTCCCCGCTGAATACCATTTGAAGTGCTGTTGCAAATGGAAGTTTCTCGATCTCTATATACTCGTCATCTTCAGGTTCGTGTTTGCAGGGGGCTAATTGAGTGGCTAAATAAATATGGAGCAGTTCTGTACAAAAACCTGGTGTAGAAAAGAACTCCCCGATCTTTTCCATGTTTCCTGCCTCATAGCCGGTTTCCTCTATAAGTTCACGCCTGGCGCAGAACTCAGGCCCTTCGTTATCGTTAATCCTCCCGGCGGGCAACTCCCATATAATGCCACCGGCTGCATGCCGGTACTGGCGGATCAGTATGATATTGCCGTCATCATGTACCGGCAGAGCACAGGCACCTCCTGGATGTCTGATGATCTCCAGATCAACACTCCTCCCGTCAGGCAATAAGGCCCTTTCAAGATTCAACTGCAAAACCCTTCCATCGAAAATATTCTTAATCATCATGTAAGCAGTAGTAAACCCTTATAATTCCCCGGTAACACTTGTGTTTACTTGCTAATCTACTGATTTTGGCGATATATGTCAATTTGTCATTTTTCAATATGTAAAGGCATTGTGTGTCGGCTTCTGCAACTATAGAAAAAGCGGTTATTTTAATGTAGAATAGGGCAGAACTTTAAAGGGAGGTGATTCGTATGAAGGCAGGTACGGCTATTAAATTGGAAAAGGAAGAAGAAGATGTATTAGAACGGATGGTTAAGACAGGACTTTTCCAAAGTAAAGATGAGGCGGTAAGGGCTGCAATTATCAAGTATGCTTCAGACCTTGGAATTTTCAGTCCTGGGATGCTGTGGGACAGAATTGTCAGACATAAGAGAAGGAAGGTGACTCCGGAACAGTTAGAGAAGGATCTTGAGGCCGTAGAAGATGAAATATAGGATCTTTCTTGACACCAATGTTTTCATCTATGCCTTTGAGTTTCCTGAAAGTAATTCGAATAAAATAATCGGTCTTCTTAATCAAGGACTACTTGAAGTGGTAATCTCTGAGAGGGTACTCAAAGAAGTGCAGGCATATTTCAAAAAATTCTATAACAAGGATTTGGCAGGCTTCTATAGAGACTATCTGTTGAGAACCTGCACGGTTGTGTTTTCTACTGATGTCAAGAAAGAAATGGTTAAATACAGGGAGTTGATTAAAGATAAAGACCTTGAGCAACTGGCAGTTGTGAAAAAGTTTGGCATCAAATTCCTGGTGGCATATGATAGGGATTTCGATGGAATTGAAGAATACATCACTCCACAGGCATTCATAAAAGAGATGAGCATTAAAGCGGCAGCCAGCTGTTATTAATTAAATGATAAAACTGGCAAATTATAATCTCCCTTCAAATGTGACCGGCGTCTTTATTGACGACTCTGGTTCCCCTGGCCAGATTACAGAATCAAAACATCTTCATTCAGAAAGAAAAACGTGGGTTGCTGTGCTTTTACCCCCGTTACAGCTTTACGATGTCATTGAACAAATGCCAGGCGCGATTGTAGAAATGAAACAACAATTCGGCGTAAAAGAATTTCATTTCGCTGATATATTGAGTGGTAGGAAAGAATATAAAGGGCGCGATTTATCTATTCGTCTTGGAATTTTTGAATTTATGAGTTACATTTTTTCTGGTTACCGTTTTCCTATTGTTTGCCAGACGTTTAATCCTACCCACATGATAGAATATCAAGAGTTGTATACGCTAAAAGATGCAATTCCAGGTTTTGATTTGAGCAATCATAATCATTCAGCCTTATGGTTTCTAATTATCAAGGTTAAAAAGTACTTAAAGAGTCAAGCGCATGGCTTCACAGAGAAAGCAGTAATTTTTATTGATGAGGGGCTTAAAAAGGCTGGTCACATTCATC
>JADLDG010000056.1 GCA_020846775.1 Nitrospirota bacterium | reverse complement strand
AGGTAAAATATGTCGTTGGAGCATTTACACTGATCCACTCCGTAGACAGCATTGAACTGTCGGAGGAGATAAATCGCAGGGCAGAAAAAATGGGCATAATTCAAGATGTCCTCTTAGAGGTAAATGTCTCAGGTGAACGGAGAAAATTTGGCGTTATGCCTGATAATGTAATTACAATAACGAAGGCATTCTCAAAGTTGCGACACGTATCACTAAGAGGGTTCATGACCGTGCCTCCATACAGTGATAACCCTGAAGAAGCCAGGCCATACTTTAGAATGCTTAGAGAAATACGGGATAATGTGAGGCATACCGGATCAGTTAACTGCGGGGAGCTGTCAATGGGTATGAGTAATGATTTTGAGGTTGCGATAGAAGAAGGGGCAACGATGGTCAGGATAGGAACGGCGTTATTCGGCACCCGGGAAAGGAAGGTAAATGACAAAGTATAAGATTTGCATACTGGGAGCTGGAAATATGGGCGAGGCCATACTAAAGGGTATCCTTTCGTCCGGAGTGTACTCTAAGACGGAAATCATTGTCTCTGACGTTGCAGAAGACAGGCTCTCTTACATACACGAACGCTACAATGTAAAGACGACAAGCAATAATGCTCAGGCCGCCTCCTCTTCACGTTATATCATGTTAACGGTTAAACCTTCTATAATAAAGCCCCTTTTAAGTGAAATAGCACATGTATTAGATGAGTCAAAACTTATTATATCTGTTGCGGCTGGAATATCTATCAATAATATAAGGCTATGGCTGCAAAAGGAGCTTCCAGTAGTAAGAGTAATGCCAAACATCTCTGTACTTGTACTTGAGGGAGCAACGGCTATTTCCTCGGGACCTGGTGTTCAGTACGAAGAGATAGAGGATGTTAAAAAGATATTTGACTCAGTGGGAAAGGCTATCCTCCTCGGTGAAGAGTATCTTAACGCGGTTACAGGACTCAGCGGGAGTGGACCGGCCTATATTTTCGCCGTTATAGATGCACTGTCTGACGGCGGCGTGAAGGTCGGACTCCCTCGTCAGGCCTCTACCCTGCTTGCTGCCCAGACTGTCCTTGGTGCAGCCAGGATGGTACTTGAGTGCGGGGAACATCCAGGCAAGCTTAAAGACATGATTACCTCACCGGGAGGGACAACAATTGAAGGATTGCACTCACTCGAGTTGTCCGGTATACGTGGCGCCTTTATCAGTGCAGTCCAACAGGCCACAAAAAGGGCTGATGAGTTGGGAAAGAGGGAATAGACATGTTTTTGTTTACTAATTTTATAGCTGCTGTCGCCGAAGTGATAAATATAGTCCTAACAATTTATATGTATGTTATAATTGCCAGGGCAATCCTGTCATGGGTAAGTCCGGATCCCTATAATCCGATTGTCCAGATGCTTTATAAGATTACAGAGCCGGTATTAAATCCACTGAGACGGCTCATACCTGTGTGGAAGATGGGAATGGATCTTTCACCAATGATCGCAATATTAATTATATTTTTCTTAAAAAGATTTCTTGTAGCCTCACTGAGACAGGCTGCTTACTTTTAATATCAACTGATAACAAACCGTAAGTCTGAAGGGAGGATCTGGTGAAAAATGGATGGAGAAATTATCAGGGTAACATAAAGAGGCAGAAAAACATCACAAAAAAGTCAATTCTTATAATCTCTTTTGTCCTCGGTATAACATTCCTTGTGACAAGCTCAGCTTTCCTTGGAGGTACAAATTTACCAGGAAAGTTCAATTACTCTATTCAGGAAGACAATTTAAACCTGAAATTCACGGAAGACTTCGTTCGCATAGAGGGAGGTATTGATCCGTTATTTACTGAGGTAGTTGAAGACAGGTTTGTGAGTAAGTTTGGTGAAAAAGTCCAGGTAGTCTATACTGTAGACCCTGTCCTGCAGGAAAAGATCACATCCCTGTTTGAAAGGTATAAAGTTCCATACGGGGCATTCGTAGCCATATCTCCAAAAACAGGCAAAATCCTTGCGATGGTAGGTTATTCAGAAAAGAATGGTTCCGATCAGCAGCTCGCATTGAGGGCGACATATCCTGCTGCATCCGTATTTAAGCTTGTAACAGCCGCTGCAGCCCTTGAAAAGGGAAAAGTAGAACCTGAAACAGTGATAAACTTCAGGGGAGGATTTTATTCCCTGTCACGCGGCAACTGGACTGACAATCCAAAAAAAGACAAAAACAAGATAACCCTTGCAGATGCGATGGGGAAATCGTGCAATGTTGCACTTGCTAAAGTAGCATTAAGGTGGCTTAAAGCCGACGATCTTCTGAGATCGGCAGAAAAATTCGGGTTTAATAACTCAATAAACTTTGAATTACCTGTGCAGCAAAGCAGCATACATCTTGAAAACAGTGAGGCGAGTATTGCAAGGACCGCGGCCGGTTTTGGCAATGTCACTCTCTCCCCTCTTCATGGAGCCATGATGGCGGCTGCGATAGCAAATGATGGCCGTATGGTTGAACCCAGAGTAGTCGAAAAGATATTTATTGATGGAAGAGAGGCATACAACGTTGGCAAGAAAGAAGGTCCTGCCGGCTTTTCCCGGATAACAGCTGAAAAGCTCAGACTTATGATGCAAAAAACAGTAACAAGTGGTACCGCAAGACATGCATTTCACACACCCCGTGGAGATGCGTATCTTAAAGATATGGAAGTTGGAGGAAAAACAGGTTCACTGTTAGGTAATGACCCCCAGGGTGATTACAGCTGGTTTATCGGAATGGCGCCTCTTGACGATCCAGAGATTGCTATAGCAGCACTTGTCATTAATCGTCCCACCTGGCAGATTAAGGCCCCATTTGTTGCAAGGGAGGGACTCTTAACTTATTTCAATAATAAAGATAAGGGTTATGCAAAAGAAAGGCTAAAAGTAGCCAGTCTGAGATAATCTGCATGCACCGCGGATAACAAGGCTACTGTATTATTTACCATAATCGAGTTTTAGGCACAGTAATAAGACCATTACCGTGAGCAGAATAAAAAGCCATGAGCCCAGAAACCAGCCTATCAATGGAATAGTGAAGTAAAATCCACGTATACCAAATGTGTAGTGAATTCCTGCGGTAGAAAACATCTTT
>JADLDG010000055.1 GCA_020846775.1 Nitrospirota bacterium | reverse complement strand
CCTTATTTGCGGGGTTCTGCAAAAGGCCGGTCTAACACCGCATATCCCCCAGGGTGCCTACTATGTACTTGCCGATGTATCCCGCTTGCCGGGTGATACAGGCAGGGAGAAGGCGATGCACCTCCTTACAAAGACCGGTGTTGCCGGTGTGCCCGGAGAGGCTTTCTTTAATGGCCCTCAGGGCAGCAACCTGATTCGCCTTTGTTTTGCCAAGAGAGATAATGAGCTGGAAGAGGCGTGCGTGAGGCTGGCTAAACTGAAGGCACTCTGAACCGATTAACCTTCATATTATCCTCCCCTTATCAAGAACAACTATTTTGTCTGCAGAGTCAACTACTGACTTTCGGTGCGATATAATAAAAGTTGTGCGGTCTTTGATCAATTCATTAAACGAGTCTTTAATCAATCCTTCTGTCTCTGCATCAAGCGCTGAGGTTGATTCGTCAAAGATTAGTATTTTCGGGTCTTTTAAGAAGGCCCGGGCTATGGAAATTCTCTGCTTCTGCCCTACTGACAGGGTTGAGCCCCTTTCTCCGACCTTTGTATCATACCTGCCGGGAAATGATTCAATGTCATTGTGGATATGAGCCTTTCTTGCGGCGGCTATAACCTCTTCTCGTGTTGCTGATGGTCTGCCGTACTTTATGTTATTTTCAATCGTATCGTGGAAAAGGAAGGTCTCCTGGGAGACCACTCCAATCTGGTGCCTCAGCCAATGATGGTCAATGTCTTTCAAATCATTACCATCCAAAAGTATGGACCCTGATTTTGGTGAATAAAACTTTAATAACAGATTGATTAATGTTGTCTTTCCTGCGCCGCTGTGGCCGACAATAGCAATAACGTTGCCAGGATTGACTTTAAAGCTGATATCCGTAAGCGCCGGCCTGTCTTCTTCATAGGCAAAAGATACGTCTTTGAATTCAATCTCCCCCCTGATTTTCTCAGGTCTAATCAAAGCCCCTGATTTTCTGTTGCTGTCAAACTCCGGAATCATCCGGAATATCTCCATTATCCTGTGCATAGCAGCGAAGATAGGCTGCAGCATTATAAAAAAGGATGAAAGCTGATTCATTGAATTGGAGAGAAACAGTATGTATGTGGTGAAAGCAACAAAATCTCCAACGGTCATTGTCCCTTTTGACTTTTCATGGACACCGAGCCATACTATCAGGAGCGTGAGTATAAGCCGCGACCCGCTCATTGTATAATTGGAGATTGAGGAAAGTATAGTATGTTTCATTCGGGTGCGCATAACATTTCTCAGCGTGGCTGAAACCTTGCCGACCTCTCTCTTCTCGGCAGCAAAGGACTTTATTAATTCAATGCCTGATATAGCCTCCTGAAAATTCCCCGACAACCCTGCGCTCTTTTCCATATCACGCCAGCTTATGGACCGCAGCCTTCCTGCGAAAAAATAATTTATCAATACATAAAAAGGGATGACACATATCAATATGAGAGATAGTTTAATATTCAGTGTGAAAAGAATTATGATGCCGAAAGACAGATAAAATAATGAGCTTGTAATTTGAGGTATACTATACGAAAAGAGCAGTTGTATTCTGTTAATATCATCTGAAACTCTTGACATCAAATATCCCGTCTGCTTTCCCTTAAAGAACGTCAGAGGAAAACTCAAAAGATGATCAAATAATGTCGTCTGCATATTTAAGACTGATTCCTGTTGAAACTTGAAGGTCAGGTATCTTTGAAGAAGTCCGGTTATGCCAATAATAAGTCCGAGTATCAATGCAGTAATTATCATCAGATTCAGAGAGCCAAGGAAATATCTTGCGGGATCAATAAATTTCTCAAGGTGAAGTAACTTCAAATAATCTTCAACCTTTTTAAACCCCTCTTTCATAATAATGAAATCTATCAGGACTTTACTGCCTAAAGGCAGCAAGGCATTTATACCACTCGTAACAAATATCAGACCCATACTGATTATTCCCAATCCCCACACGGGTTTTGCAAACCTTAAGAAAAATAGGATGTCCTTGTACCGAAACCTTGATTCCACAGGATGAGGTTTTCTGAATATTTCCCTTAAGTAATCTCTTGAATTCTTGATTTTATTAATCATGGTATAATTGTTTTTAATTAAAGAAAGGATTAATAGAGCATTATATACTAATAAAATATGGGATCAACAATAGAAGAGACAAATGCTAACGAGACCGGATTACACCTTTTGGAGAAACTCAGAGTTGTCCATAAGGAACAGACGCTATGTGGTGAGCCGAGAAATGAATTATTTAATGCACCTGATGACCTCCTTTTATATATTTTATCCCTGTTGAGAGGCGATGTACATTACCTGCCTGAAGTAACACCAACAATATCCATCCCCTTTTAGAACCATTCCCCGTTGACAAGACATCCAATTACTAATATTATAGAAATATAATTAAGGTAAATATGGAGGTATTATGAAGACAACTTTGAACATACCTGAGGAGTTGATCCAGGATGCCATGTCTATTTCAAAACACAGGACTAAGACAGAAACTGTCATCGTTGCCCTCCAGGAATATATCCGCTTGAAGAAGATTGAAAAGATTCTGGGGTTTGAGGGCACACTTCAGTTTGAAGATACATGGGAGCAGACACGTCATGTCAGGTAATGTTCTCATAGACACATCCATT
>JADLDG010000054.1 GCA_020846775.1 Nitrospirota bacterium | reverse complement strand
CAGGTACTCGATGGTGAACCTGAAGTTTTGTGTGAACAGATCCACCGGGCCCGTGGACACAGGGGGCAGCTTGCAGTTGCAGGCATGATCACGGAATATCTGCGGACTCATCCGGATTACTTGAAAGAAATAGACGAACATCATTGGGGAACTCATCATAAGCCGGTTACACCGGGAATCGAAATCCAGGATCCCTATTCATTGCGGTGTTCCCCTCAGATATTAGGGGCATTTCAGGATGCTTACTGGCATGTAGAACAGGTTGTAACAAGAGAATTGAATGCATCAACTGACAACCCGCTTGTTTTCCCCGGTACGCAGACGGTAATACATGGGGGTAATTTTTACGGGCAGCACGTTTCTATGGTAAGCGATTATCTGAGGATAGGTCTTGTCAAAATGGCCTTACTGTCGGAAAGGCAGACCGAACGTCTGATGAACCGGCATTACAATATGGGGCTTCCCCCCTTCCTTGCAGGTGACACACCGGGGTTGAACTCCGGCATGGCCGGCTGTCAATTGCTGGCGACATCGCTTGCTGCAGAGGCAAGGCTGCTGGCTGCACCGGCCTCTGTACAAACTATCCCAACAAATGCCAACAATCAGGACATAGTCAGCATGGGAACAACATCAGCTAAAATGACGAGAAAGGTGCTTCCTATCCTTTGGAAGCTCCTTGCAATAGAGGCAATAGCCCTTGTCCAGGCAGCTGACCTCAGGGACAGCAGCGGTGTTATGGGGAAGGATTACCTGACTTTTTACAATCTTATCAGAGAAGTTTCTCCGCAATTGAAAGAAGATCGTCCGTTATATGAAGATATTGAGCGAGTTGCAATACTGCTTCAGTCAGAAGAGGCGCAAAAAGCCTGTCTCAGGGTACGTCCGCCTAATCCTCTGTCTGTCCAATAGCCGCGGTGAAGCGCTGCCACGGGTAGTCTCACTGCTTTTCATCTTTCTAATATCGCTGTTTGTCACTATTGGATGCTTTACCAATAAGATACCGATAGACACTATTTATTATAAAAATCACGGGGAGGGTAAAAATAACCTTTTCGTATTCCTGCATGGAAGGGGAGGCAGCGCAAGAGACTTCGAGGATAACGGGTTCGTTCAGGAGACAAGGAAGGAAGATCTTCCGGTTGATATTGTTTCAGTTGAAGCGCAATTAGGATATTATCTGAACCAGAGTATCGTAAAACGTTTAAAGAAAGATGTAATTGGACCTGCCAGGGCAGCTGGCTATGAACACGTCTGGATTGTCGGTGTCTCAATGGGTGGTTTGGGTGCATTATTATATGCCAGGGCATACCCTGAAGATATTGACGGTTTATTATTGATAGCTCCTTACTTAGGTGATCCTCCGGTAATTAAGGAAATATCAGATTCAGGAGGGGTGATGAAATGGCATCCACTTGAGATAGACGAGACCGACTGGCAGAGAGAGTTGTGGAAATGGCTTCAAAGCTACACATCAAAACCGAAAAATACCTCCGGTTTATACCTCGCATACGGTCTGGACGACAAATTTTATACATCTGATAATTTACTCGCTGAAGTCCTTCCCGGCAGCCATGTGTTTACAGTGAAAGGAGGTCACGATTGGCCAACATGGAGGTACCTCTGGTCAGAGTTTATATCAGCGGCCGGAAAGGAATTCTAAGATAGCATGAGTATGTTTTTTTTGATTGGTATTGTAATAGTGCTGGCGTCATTTTCTTGGGGACTGTTGTGGCATAACAGCTCAATCCTGTGCGAAACGTTGTATAGGGGAGACAGATCCAGTAAACAGGTAGCGCTTACATTTGACGATGGACCTGACCCTGTTTTTACACGTCAGGTCCTCGATATCCTCAGGGAGTATAATGCGACGGCTACTTTTTTTTGTGTGGGCCGCCTTGCAGAAATGTACCCTGGTATAGTCAGACAGATTTACATGGAAGGACATCTCGTTGCCAATCATTCTTATGAACACTCATGGCCAATGTATATGTGGCTGCCCTCAAGGGTCAGAACTTCAATTGAAAAGACCGGCAGCATATTGGCAGGTATAACCGGTGTATATCCCGGCTTTTACAGACCCCCCGTAGGGATTAAGACTCCTCCTCAGATAATTGCTGCGTGGCGGATGGGGCTCAGGTTTGCTGGCTGGACCCAATGGGCTTTGGATGGGGGGCAGCGTACCCTTACTATGGAAAAGACCCGTAGCCTTGTAGACAAATCAGGGAACGGGGATGTTTTCCTGCTGCATGATGGTAAGCTCAATATAAGCGGAAGGGTATTGAAAAATGACACTCATGGTGCTGCAATAGCAGAATGTCTTCCTGAGCTCATAAAAGGGCTGCAATCCAGAGGGTATGAACTGGTTTCTCTTGATAAATTATTCGGCATTCCCGGCAGTCTGGAGACACCGGTTGATGCCCTGAATAGTTTCCCCGCAGCAAACCCCCGTGGACTATTTAAAAGCCTGTGTCATGCATTGCTGCACGAACATGTGAGCCCTTTCAAGCTGTCACTGGCACTCCTTGTCGGTGTCATTATAGGATGCAGCCCGTTCTTTGGTCTTCACGCTATCATAGGTGTTATAACAGCTGCGGGGCTCCGGCTCAACAAACTGATAACTATAGCCGGGACCAATATTTCTAATCCCCTGACCGGGCCCTTCGTAATAATAGCAAGTATCAAGGTTGGATGGATAATCCTTTATGGCTCATGGCTGCCAATTGGTGTTGATGAATTACGTATCCAGTCAATGTGGCATCTGGGAAACCGTTTGCTGGCGAGCTGGCTTGTTGGTTTTCCACTGGTCGGAGCTGTGGCAGGAATTGCAGTTATTGCACTTTTCTATCCCCTCTTCTGGATCTGGCAATCGAGAAGGGCAGTCAAGTAATGGCTTGACAAAACAAGCTAACGTGCTAAAATCCGACCTGTTAGAAAAGGAGGTACATTGATATGAAATATTTCAAATATTCACTTCTGATTTTACTTCTTTTAACTGCCCTGACGGTAAGTGCAAAAGAAATAAAAGAAAAGCGGGTGGTAGCAACAGTTGATGCAGATGGGGTCCAAAGGGTGGAGGTCCTCGGTGGTGAATATTTTTTCGATCCGAATTATATCGTAGTCAGGATGAATATCCCGGTTGAGCTCATAGTGAAAAAGGAGTCAGGCTGGATACCTATACCTCACAATATTTCTATCAAAGCGCCTGAAGCAGGCATAAACTTTGACGAGGACATGGAAACGAAACCTCATACTATCAGGTTCACGCCGACAAAGGCCGGGAAATACCCTATTATTTGTGATAAGAGATTCCTCTACTTCTTCACGAAACATGATGATAAAGGTATGCATGGAGTGCTTGAAGTAGTACCATAAGTCTTTAGAATTACCGGCGTATCTCTAAATGATCAGCAGACAAATCCTGGCAAACCTGAGATTATCTCACGGGTTCTACAATATTGTTATTGCATCACTGTTTTTCTACCAGGGTTGGCTTGGCTTGGCAATCAGGAGGCTGAGAAAGACAGGAGAACCCCCAGTAGTTAAAATAGTTAAAAGGCATCGCAAGCTTGGTCCTGTTATTGCCATACTGTCTGCAATGGGGTTGTTTTCAGGAATTACTCTGGCACTTTTAGATAAAGGGAATATTCTCGAATATCCTGTGCATTTTTTTGTGGGATGTATCCTTGTCATTCTTATTCTTGCCACATACCGTATTTCAAAGAAGATAAAGGGCAGGGATTCCATATATCGTAACCCCCATTTTATCTTTGGGATAATTATCGTATCCCTCTATCTGCTCCAACTGTTTCTCGGGTTGGGGATACTGTTGTAGGGTTTTACTAATTGACTTTCATTACCCGTTTTTATATAATTTCTTGTTGACTTTAAATATCTTAATAACTTTTCACAGTGTGTGTCATGGATCTAAAACTGAATAAATCTGAGAAAGAAAACAGTCCTAAAATAGCGCTGATAACCGGCGCCAGCCGGGGGCTGGGGGCTGCGATCTCCATCCGTCTGGCTAAAGCAGGATATGACATATGGGCCAATTATCAAAACAACCATGAAGCCGCTAAACGAGTACAGGAGGAGATCAGAAAGACAGGCAGGGAATGTACCCTCCTGCCATTTGATGTATGTGATGAAAAGGGTATAAACGATGTATTAGAGCCTATGCTGGCCAATGTTGTTCCGGATGTCCTGGTAAATAATGCCGGACATAATAAAGACGGTCTCATGATGTGGATGACGCGCGAGGAGTGGGAAGGTGTTACAGATGTAACCCTGCTTGGTTTTTTTCTCGTTACCAGGGCGGTATTGATAGGAATGATGAAACGGCATTCAGGCCGTATTATAAATATGGCCTCAACGGCCGGTCAAAGCGGACTGCCCGGTCAGGTAAATTATTCGGCTGCCAAGGCAGGCTTAATCGGCGCCACTAAATCCCTGGCAGCAGAGGTGAGAAAAAAAGGGGTTGTGGTTAATTGCGTTGCACCCGGTTTCATCGAAACAGATATGACAAAAGACCTGCCTGTAGAAAAAATAGTGCCCTCAATACCTGCCGGCCGTTTTGGTACCCCGGAAGAGGTAGCAGCAGTGGTTGAATTTCTTTGTTCGGACATGGCGGCTTATATCGTTGGACAGGTAATATCCGTCAATGGCGGCCTCTATATGTAAGGGGTAGTCATTCCTCTCATAGTTTATATAATTCCATGAAACATAGTTTAACAAGACGTAATATCCTGCATGTTCACAGTATGGCGGGACATGAGGGAAGAACAGGGTAATATTATGCATCAAGTGGCTATAACAGGAATTGGCATAGTATCAACTCTGGGGACGGGGAGGGAAAAAGTTAAGGAATCCCTTCAAAAAGGCCGGTCAGGAATAAGGAGCGACCCTCACCGGAAAGACCTCGGATTCAGAAGCGCCCTCACTGGTTTCATAGATGACTTTACTCATCCCAAATTGGACAGGAAGAGAAGTCGCACACTGACCAGCTTCGGACTGCAGGCTTATGCAGCGGCTATTGAGGCAATGGAAACAGCCGGATGGTCAGCAGAGATGGTTCAAAATGAACGGACTGGAATAATCATAGGAAATGATTCATCCACAGTAGCAAACTTCCAACAGGTAAGCATAACCCTCAAAGAAAAAAGGACGTTTGATATTGGGGCAAGCCTCGTTTTTCAGGCGCTGAATTCCACTGTTTCCATGAATCTTAATACGATACTCGGCACTCGCGGCGCAGCCTGGACACTGAGCGGTGCATGTGCAAGCGGAGGCCACGCCATTGGACAGGCAAGCGATCTGATTGCCATGGGACGTCAGGACCGGATGATCTGTGGAGGGGTTCAGGAAATTACTTGGGAGTCTGTAGCAAGCTTTGACGCCACGAATGCCTTTTCACTCCGTGAAGATTACCCGCAAAAGGCATCCCGACCTTTTGACAGGGGAAGGGACGGCCTTATACCAAGCGGAGGAGCTGCAATAGTGGCATTGGAGAGATACGACCTCGCAAAGAAAAGGGGGGCTGATATCCTTGGAATTATACATGCCTACTCTTTCAGCTCAGACGGTTCCAAACTGTCCGTGCCGTCAGGCGAAGGCCTTGAGCGCTGCATTAGAGAGTGCCTGAGGCGAGCGGAGCTAACAACAGACAAGGTGGATTATATCTGTGCCCATGCCACGTCCACGCCAATAGGTGATATGATGGAGGCAAATGCTATTCATAATGTATTTGGAACATCTACTCCTTGGGTCTCATCCATAAAGGCGATGACAGGGCATGAAATGTGGATGGCAGGGGCTGCCCAGGTTGTTTATTCCGTCATTATGGGGCTTGAGGGTTTTATTGCCCCTAATATTAATTTTGAAGAGCAGGAGGAAGGAACACCGCCTCTTAAAATCGCAGTGGAAACGATTGATGTAAGACCAGAGATGATACTATGTAATTCAGCGGGATTCGGAGGCACTAATTCCTGTCTCCTTATAGGAACATCCTTGTGAAGTATGATTCTGTTGTTATAGGCTCAGGTATTACCGGTCTGACGTCTGCCCTCGTGCTGGCTCAAAACGGACAACGGGTAGCAATTGTAGAAAAAAATCGCCATATGGCGCCGCTGCTTCGACGGTTCAAGCGTGGAAATGTATGGTGTGATCCGGGGTTTCACTATTCCGGCGGGTTTGAAGAATCGGGTCCATTATCCGTTCTCCTGCGTTATCTTCGTATGAGGGATGACATAAGGCCATTGCCGATGGACAGGGACGGATTTGACATCATATACTCAGGCGATCGGATAATACCAATCCCATGCGGACTGGAACGGGTGAGTGATGTATTATGCACACATTTTCCCCGGAGCAAAAAAGCGAGCTTCATGTATATCGAAAAAGTCAAATCCATCATGGAGGCGACTCCTTTTGTTAATTTTGATATTGAGTGGTCTGATTTTGAAAAAAGTTCGCAGGACAATGAAAGCTTAGGCAGCTATCTTGATTCAGTGGGCGCTGAAGAAGACCTAAAGGACCTTCTTGGCCAGTACGGCCAGTATCTTTACGGTACATCTGCCGGGGAAGTTCCGTTATTTATACATGCCCTTGTCATGGGTTCATTTTACAGGGCCCCTCAGACTCTGGTTAACGGAGGAGACGAGCTTGTTGATGCCTATGCGAAAAGGCTGCATCAGGAAGGGGTAGATATATTTAATAACAACCCCGCAATTAAGGTTGAGGTTGACAGTAACCGCCGGTTGAAGGCTATTGGTATTGGCAATGGAGAGATGCTTGAATGTGATAATTGTATAAGTACGATTCATCCGTCTTTACTGGCGGATATATTACCCGGAGATGCGGTACGTCCCGCATATATATCCAGGCTAAAAGGGTTGGAAAACACCAATGCCCCGTTTGCAGTATATCTGGAGGTTGATCATCTCCCTGACAAGATAGCCTGTTCCAATCTGTACAGACTGGGCCGGACAAGGGACGAATCTTTTG